>NZ_JBSHFH010000060.1:0-44063 GCF_053617235.1 Streptomyces sp. NPDC055749
GAGTGTGTTCACTCCGCCCGCCCCGCCGCATTCCTGCCCCTCATGGCTCCGTCAGGAGCCGGCCGCCCGCTTCCGCAGCTCCGTCTTGAGGATCTTCCCCGTCGCCGAGAGCGGCAGCTCGTCCACGATCACCACGTCCCGGACGCGCTGGTACGGGGCGACGCGCGCGGCGACATACGCCAGCACCTCTGCCGCCATGTCCGTCCCGTCCGGCGTCCGCGCCTCGGCCTTCACGGAGACGAAGGCCACCGGGATCTCGCCGTGCTCGGGGTGCGGCCGGCCCACGACGGACGCCTGGGCGACCGACGGGTGCTCGCGCAGGATGTTCTCCAGGGGGCCGGGATACACGTTGTACCCCTTGTAGATGAGCATGTCCTTCGCCCGGCCCACCAGGGAGAGCCAGCCCTGCTCGTCGAGCGTGCCCAGGTCACCCGTGCGCAGCCAGCCGTCGACGTACTGCCCGGCGGTGAGTTCGGGGTGGCCGAGGTAGCCGTCCGTGATCTGCGGGCCGCGGACCCAGACCTCACCCTTCTCACCGGCGGGCACCGGGGTGACGCCGTCCATCTCCCGGATCTCGATCTCGGTGTCGAAGAGCGCCAGGCCGATGCTGCCCTCCGGGCGCGGCATCGAAGGGTCCAGCGGGCTGATCGAGACACCCATGGTGGCCTCCGTCAGTCCGTAACCGTCGCTCACGACTGCGTTCGGGAAGACCTCGGCGAGCTCCGCCGAGGCTGCCGGATTGATGGGCGCGGAACCGCTGCTGACCAGGCGCACGCACGACAGGTCGCGCTCCCGCACGTCCGGTACGGCGAGGACGGCGTGGCACAGGGCGGGGGAGCCGGTGACGGCGTGGACGCCCAGCCGCTCGATGGTGTCCAGGTACCGGACCGCGTCGAAGCGGCCGAACACCACGACGGTGAGTCCCGCGACGACGAAGATCGTCTGGCTGACCATGCCCATGCCGTGGAAGAGCGGGGCGATGGAGATTCCGGTCGCGGAGCCGAGCGGGATGTGGTGCGGTGTGCGGGCCCCGGTCACATGGCGCAGGGTGATGTGGCCCTGCTCGTCCGTGTGCGGGAGGGCGGCACTGCGCCAGCACGCAACCTGCAGCACGTTCTTGAAGAGGTTGCGATGCAGGACGCGCACCGCCTTCGGTACGCCCGTCGTGCCGCCGGTGAAGGCCAGGTGCGCGACCGCGTCCCCGTCCACGTGGGTCGCCGGTGCCGCCTCGGCTTTCAGCAACTCCTCGAACGCGACCGTGGCGACCGGGAACGGGACCGGGTTCCCGGCGGGGGCCGGGGCCGCCGCCGTAGCCGGGGCGACGGAGACGAGACGGACCGCCGAGCCGTCGTCGAGGGCCTTCGACAACTGCGCGGCGACCGTCGGGTGGGTGAAGACCGCGACCGTTCCCGAGTCGTCGAGCTGACGGCGCACCGCGAGCGGCGGCTGGGTGGGATTGACCGGCACCACGGCGCCGCCCGCGAGCAGGATGCCGTAGTAGGCGACCGTGAACCAGGTTGAGTTGGGCATGTGGACGGCAACAGCATCGCCCGGGGCGATGCCCCGTTCACGCAGACCCTGGGCGACCCGAAGGGCCTGCTCGTGCAGTTCGGCGAAGGTCAGCTGTACGTCGCCGTCGATCAGCGCCGCACGGTCCGGATAGGCGTGGGCGGCGCCGGCGAGCAGATCCGCGATCGTGCCGGCGGGGTAGTCCAGGGAGCGTGGCAGCCCGTGGGGCCAGGTGGTGGTCATGGCGGAACTCCTTTGTTCAGCATGCCCGATCGCGAGGTCGGGGCGGTGGCGGGCTGAGGCGCGGGGCGGCGGAGCGGGGTGACGGGGCGGCGCGTGGCGCGCAGATCACTGACCGCCCCAGCGAGGGGCCCTCTTCTCGGCGAAGGCGCGTGCGCCCTCCTTGGCGTCGGCCGATGCGAAGACCGGGGCGCAGGCGGCACGATTGCGCGCCCAGACCTCGTCGGCCGGCCAGTCGCCGGACTCCGCCACGATCTGCTTGCTGGCGCGGACGGCGAGGGGCCCGTTGGCCGCGATCTCCCTGGCGAGGGCGAGCGCGCCTTCCAGGGCTTCGCCCTGCGCCGTCAGCTCGTTGACCATGCCGAGTTCGTACGCCCGCCCGGCGCCGAGGAACGCACCGGTCAGGGAGTACTGCATCGCCACGGCGTAGGGGATGCGGCGGGGGAGCCGCACGAGGCCGCCGCCCGCGGCGATCAGGCCGCGCTTGGTCTCGGGGAGGCCGAACTTGGCACTGTCGGCCGCGACGATCAGGTCGCAGGCGAGTGCCAGTTCGGTGCCGCCGCCGAGCGCGTACCCCTCGACCGCGGCGATCAGGGGCTTCGCGGGCGGCGTCTCGGTGATGCCGCAGAAGCCGCGGCCGGGGATGCCGGAGCGTTCGCCGGCGGCCAGGGCCTTGAGGTCGGCGCCGGCGCAGAACGTACCGCCGGCGCCCGTGATCACCCCGACGACGAGGTCGTCACGGGCTTCGAGTTCGTCGACGGCCGCGGCGACGGCGTCCGCCACCGCCCGGTTGACCGCGTTGCGGGCCTCGGGGCGGTTGATCGTGATGACGGCGACGCCGTCCTCGAACGAGGTGAGGACCAGGTCGGACATGGGGTTTCTCCGATGAGGCGTAGGGAAGGGGCGCGGGGTGGAAACACCCCCGGGTTCAGCTGGAGCGGCTGCGCAAGGGCCGCACCACGGCCTCCTGGACCACATGTGCGATCAGTCTGCCGTCGCGGTTCCACACCTCGGCGAAGGCGAGCCCGCGACCGTCCGAGGCGGAGGGACTGCGCTGGCAGAAGAGCAGCCATTCGTCGGCACGGAACGGCCGGTGGAACCAGATGGCGTGGTCCAGGGATGTGAGGAAGACCGACGCGGGCCCGGTGCGCAGCATCCGGGGCGGCTCGGAGGCGAGCGAGGCGGTCGGGGCGAGGAACAGATCGGAGGCGTACGCCAGGGCGGAGGCGTGCAGCATGGGGTCGTCGGGCAGCCGTTCGGTCGCGCGCATCCACAGCTTCTGCTCCGTCATCCCGGGCGTGTTCGGCTCGGCGGGGCCGGGGACGTACCGCATGTCGAGTACGTGACGGAATTGCGCCCGCTCGAAGTCCTCCGGGTTGTTCTTCGCCCAGATCTCGTACAGGTCGGGGAACGTGCCCGGATCGGGCGTCCGCGGCATGGGCGGCTGGCGGTCCTCGGCGCTCTCCGGCCGTTTGAAGGACGCGGTCAAAGTGAAGACGACGTCCCCACCCTGGCGGGCGGTGGCCCGGCGCGTGAGGTAGGAGGATCCGTCGCGGATCCTTTCCACCTCGTAGACGAACGGGTGCGCCGTGTCGCCCGTGCGCAGGAAGTGGCCGTGGACGGAGTGCACCTGCCTGCCCTCGGGGACGGTCCGTCCGGCGGCGGCGAGTGCCTGGGCGGCCACCTGACCGCCGAAGGCGCGGGAGGGCAGGCCGTCGTGGCACCAGCCGTGGAACAGGTCGCGCGCCACGTGCTCCAGGTCCAGGAAGCCGACGAGCCCCTTGCCCGGCTCCCGTTCGGTTCCCGCGTGTTCGGTTCCCGCGTGTTCGGTTCCCGCGTGTTCGGTTCCCGCGTGTTCGGTTCCCGCGTCGGGCAGTACAGGCATGCGGTTCCTCCTCAGAGGAGTTCGAGGATGGTGGCGTTGGCCATGCCGCCGCCCTCGCACATGGACTGCAGGCCGTAGCGGATGCCGTTGTCGCGCATGTGGTGGACGAGGGTAGTCATGAGGCGGGCGCCTGAGCCGCCGATGGGGTGGCCGATGGCCATCGCGCCGCCGAGCGGGTTCATCCGTTCGTAGTCGGCTCCGGTCTCGCGCAACCAGGCCAGCGATACGGAGGCGAACGCCTCGTTGATCTCGAAGGCGCCGATGTCGTCGATGGCCAGTCCGGCCTTCTTGAGTGCCTTCGCGGTCGCCGGGATGGGGCCCTTGAGCATGGTGACCGGGTCCGTGCCGACCACGACCGCGGTGTGGACGCGGGCCATCGGGGTCCAGCCCTGCGACTCGGCGAACTCACTGCTGGTGATCAGGAGTGCGCCCGTACCGTCGGAGACCTGCGAGGCGTTGCCCGCGGTGATGGTCCCGTCCTCCTTGAAGGCGGGCCTGATCCCGGCCAGCTTCTCGATGGACGACCCGCGGCGTATGCCCTCGTCGGTGTCGAAGACGCGGGTGGTGCCGTCGTCGTCGGTGACGGTGATCGGCGCGATCTGGCCCTTGAAGCGGCCCTCGTCGATGGCGGCGGCGGCGCGAGCGTGGGAGTCCAGGCCGTGCTGGTCCATCTCGGTGCGGGTGATGCCGTACTCGTCGGCGATCATCTGGGCACCCATGCCCTGGTTGAAACGGATGCCGTCGTAGCGGGCGAAGACATCGGGTCCGAAGGGCTCGCCGAAGCTGCCGTCGCCGCGCGTGGTGCCGAGCGGGAGCCGGCTCATGATCTCGACACCGCCGGCCACGGCGACGTCGTACTGGCCGGATACGACTCCGGCCGCGGCCTGGTGCACGGCCTGCTGCGAGGAGCCGCACTGGCGGTCGACGGTCACGCCGGGGACGGTCTCGGGCCAGCCGGCGGCGAGCACGGAGGCGCGGCCGACGCAGCCTGCCTGCATGCCGACGGCCGAGGCGCAGCCCCAGATGACGTCGTCGACGAGCGCCGGGTCGAGCCCGTTGCGCTCGGCGAGCGCCTTGAGGACGTGCGCCGAGAGCGAGGCGGAGTGCAGCCGCGAGAGCGAGCCGCCCCGCCTGCCGACAGCGGTACGTACGGCGTCGACGATCACTGCGTCGCGCATGAGGTCCTCCTGGGGGTACGAGGGGGAGCCGGGCTCAGAGCCCGAGGTCCTTGGCGATGATCGTCTTCATGACCTCACTGGTCCCGGCGTAGATCCGGTTCACACGGGTGTCCGCGTAGAGGCGAGCGATCGGGTATTCGAGCATGTAGCCGTAACCGCCGTGCAGCTGGAGGCACTTGTCGATGACGCGCCCCGCGGTCTCGGTACAGAAGAGCTTTGCCTTGGCGGCGTCGGCGGGCGTCAGCTCGCCCGCCGCGTGCAGTTCCAGGGCGCGGTCAACGAGAGCCTGGGCGGCGGCGACCTCGGTGGCGCACTCGGCGAGCACGAACTTGGTGTTCTGGAAGGCGGCCACCGGCCTGCCGAACACCTGGCGGTCCAGGACGTAGTCCTTGGCGAAGCCGATCGCCCCCGCCGCGCCGGCGTAGGCGCTGAGTGCGGCGCCGAGCCGCTCGACCACGAGATTGTGGGTGAGGTACGAGAAGGCGGCGCCCTCCTCGCCCAGCAGGTTCGCGGCCGGGACGCGGACATCGGTGAACGACAGCTCGGCGGTGTCCTGTGCGCGCAGCCCGATCTTGTCCAGCTTGCGGCCCACCGCGAAACCCTCGGACGTCGTGTCCACACACAGGATCGACAGCCCGTCCCGCCGGTTCGCGGGGTCGTACGGCGTGGTCCGGCAGACGACCAGGATCAGGTCCGCCTGCGTACCACCGGTGATGAAGGTCTTGGCGCCGTTCAGGACGTAGTGCGTGCCGTCGTCGGAGAGCTGTGCGCGGGTGGCGATGCCCGCGAGGTCCGAGCCGGCGCCCGGCTCGGTCATGGCGATGGCGGTCATGATCTCGCCGGACAGGAAGCCCGGGAGCCAGCGCCGCTTCTGTTCCTCGCTGCCGAACTCCAGCAGGTACGGCAGGACGAGGCACGTGTGCACCGACTCCGCGCCGAACGTGACGCCCGCCCGCCCGCACTCCTCGCGGAGCACGGCCTGGTACGTGAAATCGGTGACTCCTGCCCCGCCGTACTCCTCGGGCACGTTGATTCCGAAGACGCCCAGCTCGCCGAGTCTGCGGTACAGGGAGCGGGGGACATGGCCCTGCTGCTCCCAGTCGGCGTAGTGCGGGGCGACCTCCTGCGCGATGAAGTCACGCAGGGTTGCCCGGAATGCCTCGTGGTCCTGGGTGAACACGCTACGGCGCATGGTCACGGTTCCTTCCTCGCCTGTCCGGCAGTTTCGTCGAACGGCGCTAAGTTAATCTCCGATAACCTCGATGTCTAGATTTACAGTGCATCTTTCTGCATGCTGGAGCTGGGTCGAGGAGGTGTCACGGTGATGCTGCGCTCTCCTGCTCCTATGTCACTGAAACGAGAAAGGGCAGTCGACGTATGCGCGATTTCAGCCGAGTCGGGGTCGTGGGCTGCGGCCTCATGGGCTCCGGGATAGCCCAGGTCTGCGCACGTGCCGGCCTCGACGTGATGGTCGCCGAGCGCGGCGCGGAGGCTCTGGCGGCCGGCCGGTCCCGGCTGATCGCCTCGATCGACCGGGGGCTGCGCGGCGGCAAGCTGACCGAGGAGGAGCGGGAGGCCACGCTCGGCCGGCTCTCGTTCACCTCCGACCTCGATGCCTTCGCCGACCGTGATCTCGTGATCGAGGCGGTCGCCGAGCAGCGGGACGCGAAGGTGGCCGTGTTCGAACATCTCGACCGGGTCCTGTCCGGCCGTAACGCGGTCATCGCCTCCAACACGTCGTCGATCCCGATCATCGACCTGGCCGCCGTGACCGAGCACCCGGAGCGCGTCGTCGGCGTCCACTTCTTCAACCCCGTACCGGTGCAGCGGCTGGTCGAGGTCATCCCCACCCAGCTCACCTCGCCGGAGGTCACCGATGACGTGACGGCCTTCGTGGAGCGGACGCTCGGCAAGACCGTCGTGCTGGCCCGGGACCGTGCGGGATTCGTCGTCAACGCACTGCTCGTCCCGTACCTCGTATCCGCCGTACGGATGCTGGAGTCCGGCGTCGCTTCGGCCGAGGACATCGACGCGGGCATGGTGCTGGGCTGCGCCCACCCCATGGGGCCGCTCCGTCTGCTCGACCTCATCGGCCTGGACACGGCGCAGTCGATCGCCGAGTCGATGTACGAGGAGTACAACTGGTCGGCGCTGCGTATAGCCCTGTGAACTGCACTTTCGTTAGTTGTGCGGCGGCTTTGCCAGCGCCAGGGACTTCTCAGGGACTTTCGATCCTGCATCACACGAGCCATGTATCCATCGCGGCCAGCCCGCGCTTGCCTGCGCCAGGCATGAAGTGAGCGTAGTAGTCGAGCGTGACCTTCGGGGAGGAGTGCCCCAGCCAGGTCGCCACGCTCACGATGGACTCGCCGGCCTCCAACTGCACACTCGCGAAGGTGTGGCGCAGGACGTGGAACATGTCCGGCCGTGAGCGCTCGTAGATGGGGTGGAGGCGAACGCGCGAACCGTAACTCTCCGCCCTCTCGCCAACCTGGCGCAGTACCCCTGCGGCTACGAGCGCGGGCTTCCAGCTGCGCTCGTTCCAAGTCCGGGGGTTGATCCGAAGCCCGTGGGACGTGCTCAGCGCAAGCCGCACGGTGATCGGCTTGCGTTGGCGCTCCTCCAGCTCGGTCGTCGGCTTCTCAGGGTTCCGCCACGGCAGGGTGCACTCGACCGCTGGAAAGCGCTGGAAGTGCAGCCGAACGCGGCGGGCAAGGTTCGGCGGGAGGGGAACATCACGGGTCTTGCGGCCCTTGGGTAGGCAGAAGTAGGGCTGTCCTTTCCCGTCCCAGCGGAGCTGGCGGCGTATGTGGACCACATCCGCCCCGAGATCGAAGTCCTCTTCTGCGAGGCCGAGTGCCTCGCCTTGACGAACTCCGAGTGCGAGCCCGAGGTCCACGGCGATTCGGTACCGCTCCTGTAGGCCCTCCCGCACCGCGTCGACTGTGGTTCGAGACCACGCCTTCGCCTTCTTGCCGACCGGTTTGGGCCGCTTGATCGATCGGTGGGCAGCGACGGGGCTCTTCAGTAGGCGCTTGTCATCAACTGCGGCATTCAGGATGGTGGTGAGGTGTACCCATATGGTCTCGGCGGAGGACTCCTCGACTCGAGAGAGCAAGTCGGCCTTGAACCGGCGGAGGGCCGAGGCGTCGATCTCGCGCAGAGGATACGAGCCGAGCAGGGGAATCAGGTGGTTCCGGATCCGGCTCCGCATGGGACCCGCAGTTGACGGCTCATCCGTTCGACTGGGCCACCAGTGGTCGGCGATGTAATCGGCGAGCAAGATGGCCCCATTCCTCGGGTCGACGAAGTCGCCCCTGTTGGAGTCAGTCTGGGCCTCAGCGAGCCAGCGCTTGGCGTCCTCGCTGGTGTCGAAGGACCTGTCCTGGATGCCAGGAATTCCCTTGACGCGGTACCGCTTCCCCTTCCCCCATATGGAAGTACGCTCTCGCTTGCCGGTCGTCTTGTCCGGCCTCTTCTTGAGCCAACGATCCTCGATGTAGCCCGCCATGGGGGGCCTCCTGCCTGTGCGAATGATGCGTTCCGGGTGCTTGACGGTGTTGGGAACGCTTCTTCGCGACGGGTCATATCCCGCTGTGGCAGTCGAAATTGATGTCGGGTTGATGTCGATGCTCTGTGCTGCCGTGGACGTCACGATGTGCGACGCAGCGGCTTGCGGTTCAGTGGATTCAAAGCAGGATTCGATCGAGAGTCTGCCCTTTCTTGCCGGTCCACCCACTCGTCAAGCGCGGAAATCCTGTACATCACGCGTCGGCCCATCTGAAAGCTGGGCGGCCCTTGCCGGCGATGGCGCCACACGTAAAGGGTGTTGGGAGAAATGCCGAGATAGACCGCCGCCTTGTGCAACGTGAGGAATGCAACTTCGGGCATGCGGGTCTTGCTCTCGTCCATGGTGCGCACCTGCCTGTCGAATCGACCGACTGCAAGAGTCCCTGACGAGGCACGGTTTGGACGTACCGTGATTTTGTGATAGGCGGGTTCTCATATTTCTAGTTCGATGACGTTCACATGCTTTGCCCAGGCGTCGAGCGAAGTCCCGCCCAGCATCGTTGCGCCTGGGCCCTGGCGAACTCAGCCGTTTTCCGCGCCTCTTGGATACCGGCGAACACATCTCCGGCCCGCCGCTGGCGAATACCGCCACCGCGTACGCAGGCAAGCCCGGTTCGCCGGACGTGTGGTCACCGCTGGCAGGAGTGTCCAACAGCCGCTCTACCAGGCGAATCCGAGCATGCACCACGGCGAAGCCATGACCTGTGTGTGGCGACTCGAGACGGCCGACTGCCACAAGGCGCGGCTGGACGCGGGACTACCGGCCGAAGACGGTCCCAACGAGGGGGAGTGCCGGTCGAGCTGCACCAATTCCGCTCGCCCAGGGCGAAGCGCCATTGCCACGATGCCCTCATGAGCACCGTGCCGACCCTGACACCCGACAGCTCCGAACGACTCGTCGTCGGCCTGCGTGGACGAACCGTCGTCGCCGGCGACTACCTCGTGCTCGTGAGCGGTGACGACGATACCGAGCTTGACGAGTGGGGCCACGGCTTGTGGCACGAGCCGACGATGGGTATCGAGCTGACCACGGGCGACGGCGGAAGCTACTCGGCGGTGTGGGGCAGCACGTTCGACCACTATGGGGTCGAGCTCCACCCGGCGCCCATGAGCGACTTTCGTTCCCTGGTTGGTACGCCAGGAGGTGCGGCGCGCGTCGCGTTCGCGGAGCAACGCCTGTGGGCCGGGATCGTCTCCTCCCCGATCGAGTCCTGCCGCATCCAGTGGGCGGCGAGGAACACGGCGCCCCGACTTCGGTGCCCGAGGCCATCCATCTGCGGACCGCCGTCGGCCAGGTGTGGATCGCCGCTGGCCGCTCGGCCACGGACGAGACCGGCGGGCCGTTCCAGCTGTGCACCGACGATGTACTCGCTGTATCGACCCTGAAATGGCAGAGCATGCCGGACTCGGATCCCAGCCCCGGAGTGGCGTGCGAACGCGGTAGTTCGACCAACTACCGGCTCTAGGGCTGGTCGACGAACGTCAGCGCGCTCGCGGGGCTTGGGCCGCAAGCGGAGCATCGTCATCGACACCGTCGGCCTGCTCCTGACCGTGCTGGTCACCGCCGCGAGTGTGCAGGACTTGATCGTCGGCCGGACCCTGATCGAACGGGTCGCCGCCGACCATCCCACTGTCCGCAAGACCTGGGTCGACGGCGGCTACCGCCAGCACCTCGTCGAGCATGCCGCCACCCTCGGAATCGACATGCACATCGTCCGCCGCGACCCCACCACCAGGGGGTTCAGTGTCCTGCCCCGTCGCTGGACCGTTCGATAGAACGTTGGGCTGGCTCATGAACCACCGCCGCCTGGCCCGCGACTACGAAGCCCACTCGCACCGCTCCGAAGCCATGATCCACCTCGCAATGATCAACCTCATGACCCGCAGACTCACCACCGAATCCACCCCGACATCGCGCGGCGCATGAACCATATGCAACCGGGCAATCCGCGATGAAACATCGGGACGAAACGCCCCCTTATCCCACCTGCTTGCCCGCCAGCGGAGCGGTGTCCTCGCCCTTGCCGCGTCGTACGCCGCTCAGGAACGCGCCAAGTGCTTCCTGGGCCGTCCGCTCGGGCCGCCAGCCCAGCACGTCACGGGCCCGGCCGCAGTCGAGGACCGGCAGGCGCAGGACGGCGTCGAACAGGTGTGGCGAGGCCGGCACGGCGTGGGCGTGCCACGCCGATGCCAGTGCGGTGCGCACCAGTGTCCGTGGCACGCGTACGGTGCGGGCACCAAGTTGTTCGCCCAGTTCCCGTGCGCCGATCACCGGTTCTGCGGCCAGGTTGAATGCTCCTCGTACGTCGCCGAGTACAGCCAGCCGGTACGCCTCGGCGGCGTCGTCCGTGTGCAGGACCTGCAAGCGCAGCCCTTTGAGGTCGGGGACGAACGGCAGCAGGTCGGGCCGTAGCAGGAATCCGGGCAGGTAGTGGCCGGCGAAGATGCGGCGCTGCTCGCTGGCGGATGTCTCCTTGAACAGGAAGCCGGGCCGCATGCGCACCACCCTGATGTCCGGATGGCGCAGCTCGAACGTGTCGAGGACGCGTTCCAGGTACGCCTTCTCCCGGCAGTAGGCGGCGTCGGGCCATCCGTGGGTCGGCCACTGTTCGTCGACGCCGGGTGGGTCCTTCGGGCCAGGTGAATAGGCGCCCACTGACGAGGCGTGCACCAGCGTGGGGACTCCGGCGGCGGCGACCGCGTTGAATACCCGCATCGAACCGTCCACGTTGCTCCGCCAGGTGACGACGGGGTCGTGCGACGGCTGGAAGCGCCAGGCGAGATGGACGACCGCGTCCACCCCGGCGAAGCGGCTCAGCAGGGTGCCCACGCTGTCGGCCCGGCCGATGTCGACGGTTTCCCAGGCGACCCCGGGCACCGTCAGCCCCGGAGTGCGGCGGGCGAGGCCGAGTACCGAACCCACCGCCGGATCCAAAGCCAGGGCCCTGACCACGCTGGTGCCCACGTTGCCGATGGCCCCGGTGACTACGACCCGCAACCCGGTGCGTTTGTTCATCGCGCTCCTTCGTGTTCGTCAGGGTCCGTTGGGCCGTGCCCCGGGCGCTGAGCACGGGTGTCCCGCCGGTCAGCGGCCGAGAGCCTTGCTGAGCTGCTGCTTGTTCATCGATGAGCGGCCTTCGATCTTCTTCTTTCTGGCCTCCTCGTCCAGGTGGTCCCTGGTGGGGCCCTGCGCATCGCTGTGAGACCGCTGGCCGCCGCGCTCCGAGGCGGACTTGGGGCCGTCGGTGGAGGTCCGGCTTGCGGTCTTCGACTCACCCGAGCGGGCCCGTTCCTTGTTGACGGTGCGCGAGACGATCTCTTGGCCCGCTTCTCCGAGGTGCCGCGCTTCTCAACACCCTCCTTGATGTGTTCCTACTGCCGCGCACGCTTGGGGCTGGATCCTGCGGTCATGGTGCTCTCCTCATCGTCGCGGTGCGCTCTGTGCACCGCCGTGGGGCGGGTGGCCGCCGGACCGGCGGACACCGCTCGTTCAACGCGGCTGCCCCCTACTTCACGCCGAAGTCGGGGCGCCCGCGATACGGAGGAGTCGGACGGGTCAGCGGTTGGAGCGGGCCGGGCCGGGCAGGCGGGTCGTGGAGCGGGCGTGCCGCAGAACTGCGGTGGCACCCGAGCCCCAGAGACCCCAGGGTGGGAGAAAACGCGCGTTAGGAGTGGTCGTGAGGGCTTTGACCTGGCATGGAAGGCGCGATGTGCGGGTGGACACGGTCCCCGATCCCAAGATCGTGGACCCCACCGACATCATCGTGCGCATCACGTCGACCGGGATCTGCGGATCGGATCTCCACCTCTACGAAGTGCTCGGCCCCTACCTCGATCCGGGCGACATCCTGGGACACGAGCCGATGGGAATCGTCGAGGAGGTGGGACCGGACGTCACGGCCGTCTCGGTCGGCGACCGGGTGGTCGTTCCGTTCAACATCTCGTGCGGTACGTGCTGGATGTGCGGCCAGGGTCTGCACTCGCAGTGCGAGACATCGCAGGTGACCGAGCACGGCAAGGGGGCCGCGCTGTTCGGCTTCTCCAAGCTCTACGGGCAGGTGCCGGGCGGTCAGGCGGAACTGCTGCGCGTGCCGTTCGGCAACACCCTGCCGGTCAAGATCGAGCACGGCCCGCCGGACCAGCGGTACCTCTACCTCTCCGACGTCCTGCCCACCGCCTGGCAGTCGGTGGCGTACGCGGACATCCCGCAGGGAGGCAGCGTCACCGTGATCGGGCTCGGTCCGATCGGTGAAATGGCTGCCCGTATCGCGCTCCACCGGGGCGCCGGCCAGGTCATCGGAGTGGATCTGGTGCCCGAGCGCCTGGCCAGGGCACAGGCCCGTGGTGTGCACGCGGTCGATCTGCGCGAACACGGCAAGGAGGTCGGCGCCGAAATCCGCCGTCTGACCGGCGGCCGCGGCACCGACGCCGTCATCGAGGCGGTCGGCATGGAGGCACACGGCGCCCCCGTGACGAAGGCCGCCCAGCGGATCGCTGGCCTGCTGCCCGACGCGCTCGGCGAGAAGGTCATGGGCCGCGCCGGCGTGGACAGCATGGTCGCCTTCAACACCGCCGTTGACGCGGTCCGCCGGGGCGGCACCGTATCTCTCATCGGTGTGTACGGCGGCGCCATCGACCCGGTTCCGATGCTGACCATGTTCGACAAGCAGATCCAGCTCCGCATGGGGCAGGCGAACGTCAGACGGTGGGTCGGCGACATCCTTCCGCTCCTGGACGACGAAGACGTCCTGGGGGTGGAGGACTTCGCCACCCACATCCTGCCTTTGGAAGAGGGCCCGCAGGCGTACAAGACGTTCCAGGCGAAGGAGGACGGCATGATCAAGACGATCCTCACGCCCTGAGCAGGCACCAGCATCCCTCACCCCCGGCTCCGGGTGCCTCCTCCCCGGGCCGTACGAACGTCCGACGGCAACAAGGAGCTACCCATGACACGCGCAATTGCCCTGGTCTGCACCCTTACGGCTTCGCCCAAGCCGTCCAGCAGCCACCTGCTGGCGGACCAGATCATGACCGAACTGGCCGGCCTCGGCGTGGAGGGCGAGACCGTGCGCGTCGTCGACCACGACGTGCGGCCCGGCGTCGCCCCCGACATGGGGGACGGAGACGCGTGGCCCCAGCTCCGCGAGAAGGTGCTGGCCGCCGACATCGTGCTGATCTCCACCCCCATCTGGCTAGGGCACCCCTCCAGCGTCTGCCAGCGCGTACTGGAGCGGCTGAACGCGGACATCTCCGAAACCGACGAGCAGGGACGGCAGTTGCCCTACGGCAAGGTGGCGATTGCAGCGGTCGTCGGCAACGAGGACGGCGCCCACAAGGTGAGCGCCGACCTCTTCCAGGGGCTCAACGATCTCGGCTTCAGCCTTGCACCAGGAGCCGTGACCTACTGGGTGGGTGAGGCTCAGCACGGTACCGACTACCAGGACCTGGACGAGACCCCCAAAAGCGTCGCGGCCACGAAGCACACCCAGGCCGTGAACGCCGTACACCTCGCACGCCTGCTGGCCGATGCGCCGTACCCGCCGAGCTGACGGAGGCCTTCGCACGGTCAACCGATGACGGCGTACGCACCCAGGAGGCGGGAACTCAGTGCCGAACAAATCGATCAAGGTGTCCGACTATGTCCTTCAGAGGCTGCGCGAGTGGGACGTGGAGTACGTCTTCGCGTACGCCGGTGACGGCATCAACGGTCTGCTCGCCGCATGGGGCAGGGCCAAGGACAACCCGAGGTTCGTCCAGTCCCGGCACGAGGAGATGTCGGCCTTCGAGGCGGTCGGCTACGCGAAGTTCTCCGGAAAGGTGGGTGTCTGCGCGGCTACGTCGGGCCCCGGGGCCATCCACCTGCTCAACGGGCTCTACGACGCCAAGCTCGACCATGTTCCGGTGGTCGCTATCGTCGGCCAGACCAGCCGCAGCGCGATGGGCGGCTCGTACCAGCAGGAAGTCGACCTGCTGAGCCTGTACAAGGATGTTGCTTCGGACTTCTGCGAGATGGTGACGGTACCCGAGCAGCTGCCGAACGTCATCGACCGGGCCATGCGCACCGCGTACGCCCGGCGGACCGTGACCGCCGTGATCATTCCGGCCGACGTACAGGAGCTGGACTACTCGCCGCCCGCGCACGCGTTCAAGATGGTCCCCTCCAGCCTCGGAGTGTCCTCCTCAACGGCCGTCCCGGGCTCCGCCGACATCGCGCGGGCGGCCGAGGTGCTCAACGCCGGCGAGAAGGTGGCCGTGCTGATCGGCCAGGGCGCGCGGGGAGCGCGCTATGAGGTCGAGGAACTCGCCGAGCGTCTGGGAGCGGGCGTGGCGAAGGCCCTGCTCGGCAAGGACGCACTGCCGGACGACCTGCCGTACGTCACCGGCTCCATCGGTCTCCTCGGGACCCGGCCGTCCTACGAGATGATGCGCGACTGCGACACCCTGCTCGTCATCGGCTCCAGCTTCCCCTACTCGCAGTTCCTGCCCGAGTACGACCAGGCCCGCGCGGTGCAGATCGACATCGACCCGTTCATGGTCGGGCTGCGCTACCCCTTCGAGGCCAACTTGGTGGGCGACTCCCAGGAAACGCTCAAGGCACTCCTGCCGCTGCTGAAGCGCAAGAAGCACGGGGCGTGGCGTAAGAAGATCGAGAAGGACACGGCCCGTTGGTGGGAGGTGATGGAAAGGCGCGCCGCCGTCGACGCCGAACCGATCAACCCGGAGTACGTCGTGCACACCCTGGACGCCATGCTGCCCGATGACGTGATCATCGCGGCCGACTCCGGCTCCGCCGCCAACTGGTACGCGCGCCACGTGCGTATGCGCGGCTCCATGCGCGGTTCGCTGTCGGGCACCCTGGCCACGATGGGACCGGGCGTGCCGTACGCCATCGGCGCCAAGTTCGCCCATCCGGACCGCCCCGCCGTGGCCATCGTCGGCGACGGCGCGATGCAGATGAACGGCATGGCCGAGCTCATCACCGCCGCCAAGTACTGGCCCGAGTGGGCGGATCCGCGCCTGGTGGTCGCGGTGCTGAACAACCAGGACCTCAACCAGGTCACCTGGGAGATGCGCGCGATGTCCGGCGCCCCGCAGTTCCTCGCCTCGCAGTCGATCCCCGACGTTCCCTACGCCGACTTCGCCCGATCCATCGGCCTGGACGGCGTACGGGTGACGGAGCCGCAGCACGTGGAGAGCGCCTGGCGCAACGCCCTGGCCGCGGACCGGCCCTTCGTGATCGATTTCCGAACCGACCCGGCCGTACCGCCGATTCCACCCCATGCCGATCTCGATCAGATCGAGGCTGCGGCCTCAGCGGTCCTCAAAGGAGACAGCGACCGTACGGGCATGATCCGCCAAGGGTTCAAGGCCAAGGTCCAGGAGATGCTTCCAGGCGGCCGGCGGCGGCACGACCACTGACACCAAGATATAGCGGAGGGCAGTTCCACGATGGACACCAACCTCAACCGTGCGCTTGGCGCAGCCACGGTTCTCTACAGCGCCGCCATCGCCGTACGGCCGCGGCTGCTCGCCGAACCCGGTGGTCTCACGCCGGAACGCGACGGCAGCGTTCCCCGTGACACGAGTCTGCTGATCCGGGTGCTCGCCGCGCGGGACGCCGCCATCGGCGCCGCCATGATCGCCGCCAAGGACGACCGGACACGACGTGCGGCCACACTGTGCAGGGTCGCGGCGGACGTCTCGGATGCCCTGGTGTTCGGCACCATGCTCGAAAGCCGCACGGCACGCGCCAAGGTCGTCGGATTCGCACTTTCATGGGCGGCTCTGAACGCCTGGAGTCTGCGTATCCCATCCACGTAGCTCGTTCCTTCTCCGCGACTGGCGAGGGCGTCCATGAAGGCGTCAAGCTCTCCGCAGGGGTGATCCGTCCGTTACGTCGTCGTGTATGAGAGCGCACGCCTGGACGAGTTCGAGAGCGGCACCCGTACATAGGACCGCGGTGGCTCTCCCGATCCGTCAGCAGCCCGCCACCCGCACCACGCGAATGCGGTGCGCAGCAGCTTCCCGCCACACCGAACGAACGCGGTGACCGGGCCGACAAGGGCACGAACGAAGACCGGATCCACCTCACGAACCCGGCCCAGGCTTTCTTCGAGGACGCGCCCGAGTTCCCTCTCGAGAGCCTGGATGGCGTCGAATGCCGTCAGTGGAGTGTCGACGGGGCCGATCGTTCAGCCACGGTGGGACGTAGTCCCCGCATGCACAACCCCTTCTCAACTCTCGGGCACCTGCACACCAGTGCTTTCGCCAAGTGCCCTGATGTGGATGCGCTGATCCCTACCCCGCGAACGGGCTCTCCGGGATGACGCTCACTCCACTGGGCCAGTGGTCCAGAGGTGTCGGCTTACATCTCCAACCGGGCAAGTCCTAGCCGAGCGGTGTGGCGTGCGGAGGCGGACGCGACGCTGGTGCGGGCACCGGGGTCGGCATTCGACGACACCGATGTACTGCGGCTCGGCAGCTCGGCCGCCGGACCGATCCCAATCACTCAGCGTAGTGACTGTTCAAATTGGCTAGGCGGCTTCGAGGGGTTTCATCCCGCAGGCGGCCGTTTGACGCCTACCTGGAGGTGCAAAGCAGCGGCTACGTGTGAGTGCATGCCGCCCTGGTGGCGGGCCGCTCCTCCGTATGAGGGTTGCGGGCGATCACGGAGCCAGAGCGGGTGGTGATGCTGTGACCGACACCGACCGGATGCTCGCCGGGTTGCTTGATGCCAGCCATGGCCTCTCCCTGGAACAGTTGCCGAGCCTGTTGCGTGATCAGGCTGCCCACGCGGGAATCGGCGACCCCCTGATGTACGTGGCAGACCGGCAGGAGGATGTCCTGCGGTTGGTGACCTGCCACGGCCTGAACGCTGTAGCGGACACTGGCGAGGAGATCGGCGAACTGCAGATCGACGGCACGCTTGCGGGACACTGCTTCACAAGCCTGGAGTCCCTGGGCGCGGACGGGGGCAAGTCGGGGCAGTGGTGAACGCCGCTCCTGAACGGAGCAGAGCGGCTGGGCGTCCTACGGGCCGACACCGATGGGTCTGTGGAGCAGACGACAGTGCTCCGGCGTCTGGCGTCGCTGGTCACATTGCTGATCATTTCTGTGCGTGACCAGAGTGACTCCTATTCTCGGCTGGTGCGTAAGCAGCCGATGACGGAGGCCGCGGAACTGCGGTGGAACCTGATGCCACCCCGAGCGTTCGCGAATGGCCAGGTCACCATCAGTGCGCTTTGGAACCCGCTTACGAGGTCGGCGGCGACGCCTTCGACTATGCGCTGTCCGACGGCGTGGTGCACCTTGGCCTCTTCGATGCAATGGGACACGACGTCGCCGCCGGCATCACGGCCAATCTGGCCGTGGCTGCCTGCCGTAACGCCCGTCGGCAGAACGCGAACCTGATCGACACCGGCGAATTCATCGAACGCACCCTGATCGAACAACTCGGGCCAGAACGCTCCTGTACCGCTGTGCTGCTCGACCTGAACAGCAACACCGGTCAGATCACCTGGATCAGCCACGGCCACCACTCTCCCGTGGTCATCCAGAACAACGGCAACTGGACCGGCATGCTGCCCTGCCCACCGGCCCTCCCATGGGCACCGACCTGAGCATCAAAGCAACCCTGTGCCGTGAGCAATTGCACCCCGGTGACCGCCTGATCCTCTACACCGACGGCATCACCGAAGCGAAAGACCCAAGCGGCGAGGAGTTCGGACTGGAGCGGTTCGTGCAGTTCATCCTGAGCCACAACGCCGAGGGCTTGCCCGTCCCTGAAACCCTGCGTCGCTTGGTGCACAGCGTGCTGGACTATCAAAAGGGCCAGCTCCAGGACGACGCGACCGTCCTGTTCATGGAATGGCACGGCCCCCACAACAGCCTTCACAGGGGGAGTGGCCCGCCCGAGGCACTGCTCTCACGCCCAGACCAGTGTTCGGGTTGAGGGCTGCCGTGCGCCGACGCTGGTGTGCATCGGCTTGTGCTGCGGCTATAGAGCGATCAGGCGGGCGAGGAAGAACGCAGCGAAGAGCACGGCGCCGCCGGCGACGATCAGCCAAATCCAGAGCCCTGGGTGCTCCCACATGCCGCCGTCCGCGCGCTCCTCGTGAGCTTCGGCCGTGGAACCCTCGACCGGAGGCGTTTCCTCGGGTGGTACAAGCGGATCCGTCATGTGTCCAGGTTCCTGCGGTTCGCCCGCTCGCGCACCCGCTGCTCGCGCGGATCGCGTAGTGTTCCGACCCACATGGCTGCCGAACAGGTATTCCGTGCCCTGGAAACTGATCGGCCGCAAGGTCGACGCCCGGACCACCGTAGCGCTCAAGATCCCGCAGCGCGATCTTCTTGAAGGTCAGGCACTCACGCTCCAGCCACCGAAGATGGTCCGCCTGGTAGTACGCGTAGGTCTTCTGCGTTCCCGACCCCTCGTGCACGCGCAGGAACCGGTCCGCCTCTGCGGGAGGACTGTCCTCGGGCCACACGATCGCCTACGACCGCCGCCCAGCCTTCCGGTCGATCTGCTGGGCCCTCAGGTCCCCGACCACCACTTGTCGTGCCAATCGTCCTCCGTACCGACTCCGGTACATGACGGGCGCTCCGGGCACGGGCGGTAAACGAGCCCGCGACGCCCAAATCACAGGCCCAGATGGACATCACGGGCGCCACCACCTGCGGTCGGTAAACTTGACCACCACCGCACCCTCATGCACATGTGCGACTACCCCGAACGGTTCGACTCACTAACGCACACCCGCGAATGGTTCGAACGCCTTCACCGCGCCAACCTGAGCTGCAGAGTCACGTCGGTTTCCGAGAACGGCCTCCCGGGCAGCACACGACCTGATCGATTGCTGTCGAGCGGGGTTTAGCCAACGTGGTGCCAATGACAAGAGGGTCTGTGGCCCAGATACCGGAGGGCAGCCATGCCCACAGTCAATGCAGGGCGGAAGACTCTGTGCCTTCGCCAGAGTGCCGGCGTTGAGTGGCCAGTAGGGCACGTACGGGATGCCGAGGTCGCGGCAGAGTTCGAGAGCCGGGTCGTACCGATCGGTTGTACTGAGCACGTTCTGTACTGCCGAGATGTCCACCTTCTTCTCAGCCCTGCGGATGTCCTCGGGAGTGCCTTGGACAACAGGGCGATGTGCCCGATCTTCCCTTTGTCCTGCAGCGCGTGGAGGGTGTTGGTCCCAAGAGTCGTAGTGGGCTGCCATGGCGATCATGAGCTGTGCGTGACGACGGGCGGGGGCGCAGGGCCGGGCGGCTCGGTGCTTGCCTTCGTCATCGACTCCGAGCAGCGCGGGCCGGAAGGCGAAGTTCATGAGGTCGGGTGTCAGGTCTCCGCCTCCCAGCCGGTCAATCGGCAAGCCAAGACTCGAGCGCCGTTGCCTACAGCACCTCGATGTTGACGCCAGAGAGCCGGTTCCGACAGTCGAGCACATACGGCGCGCACTCAAGGACCGTCTCGTAGTCGAATTCCGCATGGTCCGTCAGCAGCACCACGGCGTCGGATGCCGCGATCTCCTCCGCAGTCGCTTCCACTCGGATCAGACGTGCGTCGGCGCGGATGTCATCCATGACGTGCGGGTCCGCGCCACGCACCTCGGCACCGAGGCCGAGCAGTAGCTCAGCGACCCGCGCAGACGGCGATTCGCGGGCGTCGGAGGTGTTGGCCTTGTAGGCCAGACCGAGCAGCAGGACACGAGATCCGCTGACGGCCATGCGCCGCGTATTGAACCCCTCCATGAGCCGCCGGACCACGTAGTCAGGCATGTGGTTGTTCACGTCGTTGGCGAGTTCCACAAACCGGAACGGGACGCCGACCGCGCGTTCCACCTTCCACGACAGGAATGACGGGTCGATCGGCAGGCAATGTCCTCCGACACCAGGGCCGGGGGTGAACCGCATGTAGCCGAAGGGCTTGGACGCGGCGGCGTCGATCGCCTCCCAGACGTTCACGCCGAGTGGCCTAGCAAGCATGGCCATCTCGTTGACCAGCGCGATGTTGACGTGCCGGAACGTGTTCTCGATCAGCTTGGTCAGCTCGGCCACTTTCGTTCCGGAGACCGGAACCGTGGTCTCCACCAGGCCCTCGTAGAAGGCCTTGACCGCGTCAAGCGATGCGGCGTCGATGCCGGACACTACTTTGGGCGTCTTCTCGAACGGCCACGTCCTGTTTCCCGGGTCGATGCGCTCGGGGCTGAAGCCGAGGTGGAAGTCCGTCCCCGCGGTCAGGCCGGAGGCCTTCTCCAAGATCGGTAGCACCAGCTCCTCGGTGGTACCGGGGTAGGTCGTGGACTCCAGGACCACGGTCGCGCCGGGGCGCAGGTGCTCGCCCAGCGTGTGGGCACAGGATTCGACGTAGGTCAGGTCGGGCACCCCGTCCCGCAGCGGGGTCGGCACGGTGATCACCGCGATGTCGTACGGGGGCAGCGCGGCGGCTTCGGCGGTCACGGAATAGGCCCCGGAGTCCAGCACTGCGCGGAGTCGCGCGGACGCCACGTCCTCCACGTACGACTCGCCAGTGGCGATCTGCTGGACGCGATGCGGGTCCACGTCGTAGCCGACGACCCGGTGGCCCACCTCTGCGGCACGTACTGCGAGCGGCATCCCCACATAGCCCTGACCAGCGACAACAACCTTCATGGCAGCTCCTACTACGATCGCAGTGCTTGAATGGACTGTCGTCCCTGACCTAGCAAGGAGAAGCGCTGTGCCCCTGGTGTCTGTAGTGATGCCCGTGTACAACTCGGCAGCTACTCTCGGTGCAGCGATCCGGTCGGTTCTCACGCAGACCCACAGCGACCTGGAGCTGCTGGTCACCGACGACAAATCTTCCGATGGCTCCATGGACCTGCTCATGGAATTCGCCCGGCAGGACAAGCGCGTCTTGCCGGATTCGGCACCCGAACGGGGCGGCGCCGGCCGGGCGCGCAACCTTGCTATCGAGCGGGCCCGGGGGGATTACGTCGCCTTTCTCGACAGTGACGACATGTGGCTGCCGGAGAAGGCTGAGCGGCAAATCGAATTCGCTGCGGCGGGTGGTGCGCCTCTGACGTTCACCTCCTACTTCAAGATGGACGCCGACTACGACGGCGAGAGCACCGAATTCATCCCGAACGGGCGCGTGGTCCGCGCGCGGGAACACGTGGACTACCGCGCGATGCTGGTCCAGGACCACATCGGCGCTCTGACCGCCATGTACGACCGCAACGTCCTGGGCACGAGGCTGATGCCGGAGATGCGGAAGCGACAGGACTACGCCCTGTGGCTGTCGATCATGCGCGACGGTGCTGACGCCCGGGGACTTCCCGAGCCGCTCGCGGTGTACAGGTCCCACCAGGCGGGATCGCTGTCTTCCAACAAGCTGTCGCTGGTCCCGTACAACTGGGAGCTGTACCGCGAGCACGAGGGGCTGTCGGTTCCCCGGGCGACGCGGGCGCTGGCTGGCGCTGTGTGGCAGTCGCTGCGTAATTCGCGGATCTAGGACTCTTAGGAGACTCGGCCAGACGCCCGCCTGCACCATCTACGAGGTGGCCGGCCTGGTGGCGCCTGCACTGCGCAGGAACAGCTGGAGCAGCAGGCGGCGGTTCTCGGGTGCGAGATCGTGCTGGCCGTCGCCGAGCGGTTCGCGGCCGTGGACCCAGCGGTGCTGGTTCACGATCAAGACGTCACCACGCTGGAGCGTGAAGGAGACCTGGCCGGCGACCATCTGGTCCGCAAGTTCCTTCGCCGCATGGGCGTGCTCCTTGTCCAGGCAGGACTCGGCGAGCATCTTCGCGGTGAACCGTACGAACCCGCGCTCCTCGGGTTCTCCATCCAGGACAGGGAACGGCGTGTACTCCTCGCCGACGTCGGACAGATTGAAGAAGCCTCCGTACCTGTATGCCACCTCGGTCAGGCGGGCGCGACTCGATGGCGTCAGGCGCGACACGGCCTCGCGTGCGTTGGAGAGGATGCTCGCGCCAGCCCCGAGCGGGTCGGGCCGGACGCACAGAAGCGTGGTGTAGTCCGGTGGCTGGGTCGCGTTGACCAGGTCCATGTGGAAGGCGTTGTAACCCGTGCCGGTGGACAGGCTGGGATTGGCATTGAGATTGGTCCCGATCTCCTTCCATAGCGGCCATCGCTGGAAGGGCTGAAAGGGGATCGCCACTTCGGCGAGAATAGCCGTTGTCAGGCGTAGTAACTGGTCCCCGACCCCCAGCGCCTGGGCGAGGTTTCCCAGGCGCACCACGGCGTATCCGCCAGCCGCCCCGGTTAGGGCGGCAAGAAGATGACCTCTGGTTTCATTGAATAGAGGAGCCGAGTCCAGTTTGGTCCGGTACCACTCGATGGTGGAATCCGCCAGGAAGGTGCCTTCCACGCTCCAGGGAGGAAGTGCGCTTCCGATCTCGATCAGATCGCCTTCCAGCTCTTTTGGTAGATTGATAAAGCCGTCCAAGTCAGCAGTCACTATCTCGGGCATTGTGCTGTCCCTTTCTGTGGATTCACGCCGGGTGGGTCTTGAGGCCCGCCCTCTCGCCGCGCCCATCGGCAGCGGTGGCGGGGTGGTGGTCTGTTGAGGACACACCGTCACGACGGTCGTGGTGAGGGGCGGCTGCGGAAGGTGGTCTGTGCTCTGCGCTTGAGCCACGCGACGGTCCGGCTTGTGACTCGGACAGCCGGGCGGTGGTCTAGTCGGCCGACCCGAGGTCTTCCAGGTCCATGACGGTGAACGCCCGCAGCGTTCGCACGAGTTGGGAAGCGAGGAGCCATCGCAGGGAGGGGTCTCCGTACGGAACGGGAACGTCGTCCGCCGCCAGCACCTGAAGGCCGTGGTCGGAGTACGCGTGGGGCGTGCCGATGACCCCGTACAGGGGTGCGCTCTGCGCAAGGAGCGCGACACTCCCGTGTTTCGCCAGGTAGGGGCACCGCTTCGAGGCGATGAGGGCGTGCCGTCGACAGACCGGGGGCTGCGCGGTCCGGACCGTCGTACTCGATGGGGGCACGCCGTCCTTCTTGCTCTCCAGGAACAGGGTTCCGTCTGGCGTCCGGGCATTGCCGACGCACACCTGACACCTGAGCTGGAGCATCGTCTCGCGCTGTCTCGAGGGGTGGACCAGGCGCCACTGCGGCTCACCTGTCGGTAGCCGGTCGTCTCCGATGGACTGTGAAACCCGGGACCAGAGGACGCCGCGTAGGTCGCGGTCTTCCCTGCCCTCGTCCCAGTAGCCCAGACGCGCAGTGCCGGTCCGGTCGAAGGTGGCGCGTAGGGAGAGGAAGGAGTCGGCTTCCTCCCCTTCGCGAGCGGTGATGTAGGGAACCAGGCAGCTTCCGGGCTTGGTGTTCACGCCGCTGCCTCCGTCGCGGCAACGTGTCGGTGCGGGGCAATGATCTGCCCGTCGGGCAACAGCTCGCCGGTGTCGTCGAAGAGCAGAACGCCGTTGCACAGAAGCGTCCAGCCCAGAACGCAGTCGCGAGTGATGGTCTTGGCCGCCTCGCGATCCGGCTGTGCAGCCGTGGGGCAGGGGGGCCTGTGCTGGCACATCCTCGTGCTCTTCCTGTCGGTCGTGCGGAGGGGGACGTGGGTGCCCTCTTCGGAGGGTGCCTACGGAGCCGCGGGGGAGCGGAGAAGGCCGGCCAAAGAGGGCGTCTGGGGGCCGCGCAGGGTGCTGGCCCGGCAGTTTGTGAACTGGGCAATCGCGGTCGCGCTGTAGCCGAAAAAAGTCCGAGGGTGATGTCGTCACACCTCGGCCCCCAGAGCGTCGGCGGTGTCTCCCCCACTCGACGACGTCGCAGGAGTCGGGGTAGGGCAACCAACGCAGACGGGGGTTCGGGAAGCCGGGCTGCTCAAGGAGGACGTCACGGACCTTGAGCCCGAAGCAGAGACACGCCACGGGGAAGTACCCGCCGCGCCGCGAGCCACTGACGGGGACTGCGAGGAACGCCATGCGAAGGGTCCGCACGGCAACGCTCTTCTCCAAGAGCCAGCTGTTCGCGATCCGCTGCTCGAAGTACTCGTAGTCGTGCGCGTCTTGCGGGGCGGGCATCACCTGGGCGGCCACCGTCGGGTGATTGACGGCGTGGGGGCCGTGCATTGCTCGGCCCCCTTGATGTAACGGGCCTCGATCAGCTCTTCGATGAGATCGGAGGTCACGAAGGCCAGGCGGCGGGCGAGGCCGACGGCTTGCTGGTGGTCTGTTGGCGTGCGTTCATCCCGCACGGGGAGTCCTCGCTCGATGAGCAGAACCATCTCGTCGGTGGGCGGGTACTTCGTGTCGGCGACAGCGATGTCACCGAGCTGCTTCAGGTGGCCGCGGAGGCGTTCAACCAACGTCGCGGTCATTGCCACGGGCGGAAGCTGGTTGCCGATCGCCGTGTCGAGGTCGTCGAAGATCTCCTCGACGTCGAGAGGCTTCCACGCGGTGATCCGCTCCAGGATCAGCCTCAAGCCGTCCGCGTCGAATGGAGGCGTCCACTGCGGGGCGCTGGGCTCGTCGTCGGCTGGCGGAGGAATCACGTCGTTCTCCGGAACCAGAGCGGTGAGGGACATCGGAACTCCTGGAGAGGGGCCGAGTGCCGGCCGTGGGTGGCTAGAAGTGCTCGGGCGCGTCCGGGGCCTCTATGTAGGCCCACACGTCCTTACCTGCTGGAGTCACGGACACAGATGTGTCGTCTGCCAAGGCGCACAGCAGCATTAGGCCGCGGCCCTCTTCGGCAAGGCCGTCCGGCGCCGCGTACACAGGAGGGCAAGGGTCCTGGTCACGGACGATGGCGGTGACACCATCCGGGATCTTCTGGAGGAGGAGGCTGGCCATACGGCAGCCGTCGGCGTCTGCGGGGGTGTGCTGTAAGACGTTGGTGAGGAGTTCGTTGACCACCGTCAGCATCCGGTGGGCTGTGCCGTCGTCGATGCGCCACCAGCGCAGGTGTGCCTGAATGATGTCCCTGACGGTGCCCAGGTCTTCGGCCCGGACTTCGAAATTCATGTCGAGCTGGCTGCGCACGCTCCTTGACGTGGCGCGAACAGAAGCGTCCCGATCACGGGTGTCGAGGAGTAGTTCCATCGCTGCTTCCTCCGTTCTGAGAGAACCCATTCAGCAGGGTTGGGTTGCGGTGTGTACTGGTGCCGAACCGATCAGCAACCATTCAGGCAGAGCGCACCGAGAACGTGCAGAGCCTGATGCCGACAGGTGAAGAGTTCGGCATCAACGACTTCGGGGGCAGACCATGCCGCAGCCAATGAAGGAGCTTGACCCGGGGGCCTCTCCCCAGGAGTGGTTCGGAAACGAGCTGCGCAAGTTGCGCCTGGCGGAGAAACTGTCTGCTAAGGAGCTGGGTCGGTTAGTGCAGGTCAGCGATGACATGATCTTGGCGATTGAGAAGGGTAAGTACCCCAGCTGTCGCCGCGATGTGGCTCAGAGGCTCGACGATGTCCTCGGCACAGGAGGACTGTTCGACCGAGCTTGGCCGATGGCCTTCGGTAACCGCGATGCCGATAAAAAACGGGCTGATGCCGATAAAACTTCTACCGGTAGGGGGGAGGTGCCCACTCAGGTGCGGACAGGCCGCATCCTGAGCGGAGACGAACCAACTCCTCGCGCTGGGAGCCATGAGCCCGTGGATCGACGCTCCTTACTCATCAAAGTCGGTGGACTCGCCGCCATTTCCCCCCTCGACCTCACCGAGGCTTTCGCCCCGGCCGGGCTGTCTCTTCCGGCGAACGTCAGCGCCAGCCACATTGACCAGGTCTTGGCCGCGGCCACTGCGATCAGCGGTATGGACAACGAGCTGGGCGGTGGCGGCATGGTGCGCAACGTAGCCAGTCGAGCGATGCAGTGGTCGGCCGGTCTGCTGCAAGCCCAATGCCCCGAGCGTCTGCGGACCGAGCTGTTCGCCTCCGTATCGCGACTCGGCATCGTGGTGGGCGCTTCCGCGTTCGATGCCTACCACCACGACGAAGCCACTCAGACGTTCAAGTTCGCAGCCGACTGCGCCGAAGAAGCGGGCGACTGGCATCTACGAGCCAAGACGTACTCCTTCCTCGCGCGGCAGGCCGTATGGATTGGTGCCCCAGACGACGGCCTGACCTACGCCGAGAAGGGCCTGGTGCGCTCCGACCGGTTGGCCGCGACAGAGCAGGCGATGCTCCACACGGCACGCGCCAGAGCTTTCGGGAAGATGGGGAACGTCCGGGACACCATGGCGGCCGTCGGCGCCGCAGATGAAGCGTTCGCTCGGGCGTGTCCGGGCGAGGACTTGCCGTGGATGGCCTACTACGACGCGGCACAGCACAACGGGGACACAGCCCACGCCTTGTTCGATCTCGCCATCCTTGCTGGGCAAGACCCGGGCAGGGCGGCCCGCCGATTCGGCACCGCGGTGCAGGGACACACCGACGCCTACAAGCGGTCCCGTGCTATCTCGCGTACCAAGCTGGCCTCCCTGATCATGGCCAAAGGCGATCCTCGCCAGGCGGCGGCAGTCGGCCACGACGCCCTGGACGAGGTGGGCCGGCTCACCTCCCGGCGAGCCGCCGACGACCTACGACAGCTCGGCCGTTTCGCCTCCAAGCATCAGACGGTCCAGGAGGCTTCGGGTCTGCGGGACCGCATCGCCGCTACGGTCTCCGCATGACAGCTTCGGCAGCCGAGCCCGCGCGCCATGTCCTGGAACAGGCATGCTCCGCGGTCGGATTGGACTGCGAGGGGGCGGAATCGCTACGGCTGGCCGAGAACCAGATATGGCGGCTCCCTGGCCAGCGGATAATAGTACGGATCTCACGGGCAGGCCAGAGAGCTGCGGCGGCCCGTGAGGTGCGCGTCGCACGTTGGCTCGCGCAGCAGAACGTCGCGGCTGTGCGCCTGGTTGACGTGGAGCAGCCGGTAGAGGTGGGCGGCAGGCCCGTGACCTTCTGGGTGGAACTCCCGCCGCAAGAGCACGGCTCCGTTCACGAAGTCGCCCAACTCCTGTCGCAGCTTCACTCGTTGCCTACGCCAGACATTGAGTTGGGGTACCTGGACCCCTTCGTTCGAGTCGATGAACGACTTGAAGGGGCCACCACGATCCTCAGCGACGACAGAGAGTGGCTGCACAGACTTCACCGCGACCTCGAAGCGGCGTGGGACGAAAGGCCGGCTGGCCTCCCCGACCGGGTTGTGCACGGCGACGCCTGGCCCGGCAACTTCGTCCGCACGGCCGACGGTGTCCTGATGATGGATCTGGAGCGATTCTCCGTAGGGCCCCCGGAGTGGGACCTCGTATCCACCGCAGTACGCGCGAGGACAACGGGCGCGGTAACCGCGCGAGAGTACGACCAGTTCTGTGCGGCGTACGGGCACGACGTGACGGCGTGGGAGGGCTATCCCATCCTCGCGGGGGCCCGAGAGCTGCGGATGGCGACGTTCGCCGCCCAGCATGCGGCCAGCAACGAAAAATGGATCGGCCAAGCGCAATACCGGATCGACTGCCTGCGCGGTCGATCCGGTCCACGGCCGTGGTGGTGGAAGGGAATTCTCTGAGCAGGGTGTGGCCGGCGCCCCACCGCGGCCTGTTCAGTTCTCTGCTCGCGCAGGGGCGTCTGGATGCGACGGTGCTGTGGCTCAGGCCTCCGCGACCGCTGCTCGGGCGGGGCTGCCGCCGTACTGCGGGATGGTGGCGAGCGGGACGCGGCCTCCGAGGTCGTGGCGGCGGTCGTAGATTGTGTCGGCGGTATGGGAGCCGTCAGCCCCCGGCCGGCCCTGTTGCGGTCAGCGAGCGGAACGCCCCTCTCGGACATGTCGGTTCGCACCGGCCCGCCAAGAGTGGGAGGTGACCTTCGTGCCGTCGATGTACGACAGGCCTGCCTGATCGGTGAGGAGCTGGAGGCGTTCGTTGAGCGAGCCCGGCCGCATACGGGTTCCCGCGCTTCCGGGGCGCCGGTATGCCCGGAGGCCGCCCTTCGCCGTCAGTGCCCTGAACAAGGGATCGTCGGGACCATCCGCACCGAGCTGGTGCAGGACTGCGAGCCACGCACGAGCTCGGCGTACGAGCGGAAGGTCTTCGCGGTCGTTGCTGAATCGGCCAGCGCCCTTTCCGGCTTGGTCGGTCTTGGATATCGCATTGGTGATGTGCACTCCGGTGCTGTAGACCTTCAGGCGCTTGACGAGCTGGTCGGCAAGCTCCATTTCCCAGTGCAGGTTGCAGTAGGCGAGCGCCGCGAGGAATGCGTCCTGGCTTTGTTCACGTGGTTCCGTAACTGTGGGTCACCGCTTACTCGGAACCCTCGTCCCCGGCCGCCTAGGAGGCGTGATGCCCGGTGTCCAGGAACCGTTCGATCATCGCGGTGGCCATCTCCGGCTTGGTCGCGAAGTCCCGCTCGGCAGGGATGCCCGCGGCCCGGCAGCGGTCGGGATCGGTGGTCCACGACCGTGGAACGTACAGCTCCCGGTCCACCGCGGCGTGCCCGCGACTGCCGGCGTAGACGAGGTAGACGGCGACCTGGGAATTTTCGATCCGGCCTGCGGTACCGGTGTACTGCCGCTGCACGCCGACCGTGTGCGTGCCCTTCTTCACGTCGCCGGTCTCGTCGACGACGAGCACCGCCACATCGTCGTGGAGGTGCTCGACCACGTAGTCGGGGACATCGTCACGGACCGCGTCCGCGTCCCAGGAAGCCCGGCACAACAGGTGCTGCATTCCGTGTGGAGTGGCCTCCCCTGCCCACTCGGCGATCGTCCAGCAGTTCTTACGCGGCAGGTCCGCCAAGAGGCCGAGCACCAACCGCTTCTCCGTGAACGCGATGTCCGGGCTGCGGGCGTGGTGCTCACTGTCGGCCGGCGGGCGATTGCTTGCGTTCCTGTGAGCGCGCCCTTGTAGGAGGGTCCGATGCGATGGCATCGCCGCAGGACAGACGATGTGAGCGAGGGCAGGTGTCCAGCCAGTCGGTTTGAGGCCTGTGTGGCGGGTACGCGCCGTGAATCCCACGAAAGGACCACGCCGTGCCCGTACAGCGGAAGAACATCTTCGTACTCGGCCTGGACGAGGCGAATCTGCCGACACTGGAAGCCGTCCCGGAATCCGACACGTACCGGTTCCATCCTCTGCTGAACATCGGCGAGCTGCAGGAGGGGGAGGTTTCGGTGGCCGACCTGATGAGCCGGGCCCGGGAGATCCTCGACGTGCACGAGGGCAGCATCGACGCGATTGTCGGCTATTGGGACTTCCCCGTGAGCACGCTCGTGCCGATGCTTGGCAGCGACTACGGCACGCGCACCACGAGCCTTGAGTCCGTCGTCAAGTGTGAGCACAAGTACTGGAGTCGGCTGGAACAGCAGAAGGCGATCGACGAGTACCCGGATTTCGGGCGGGTGGACCTGCACAGCGCGGATCCTCAGCCGCCCGATGGCGTGAGCTTCCCCATGTGGCTGAAGCCTGCTCTCGCCTACTCTTCGGAACTGGCATACGGCGTCTCGGACATGGCGGAGTTCCGCATGGCCGTGGACAAGATACGGGAGGGGATCGGCCGGGTCGGAAGGCCCTTCGACTCGGTGCTCGAGCTCCTGGAACTTCCGCCGGAAATGGCGGGGGTGGGCGGTCAGGTCTGTCTGGCCGAGGAAGCGATGACCGGCATTCAGGTGGCCGTCGAGGGTTTTGTGTACGACGGGGAGGTCACCGTCTACGGAGTACTGGACTCGATCAACTACCCCGGCTCCCCCTGCTTCCTGCGTCACCAGTATCCGAGCGCTCTCCCGCCCTCGGTGATCCAGAAGCTGCACGAGGTGAGCGAGCGGACCATCCGACAGATAGGCATGGACTCGGCCACATTCAGCATTGAGTACTTTTACGACGCGAAGACCGGTGACATCTGCCTGCTGGAGATCAACCCACGGCACTCGCAGTCACACGCGGAGCTGTTCGACTACGTCGACGGTGCCCCCAACCACCACCGGATGATCAGTCTGGCGCTGGGGCGCGACCCCACGTTGCCGAGCGGGCAGGGCCCGTATCGCATGGCCGCCAAGTGGGACTACCGGTGGTTCGGCGAAGGGACGGTGCACCAGGTGCCCACGCGCGACGAGCTCGCAGCCATCGAACGGGCTATACCCGGGACGCGCATCGACGTCGTGCCTGCCGAAGGGCAGAAGCTCTCCTCCGTGTCCCAGCAGGACAGTTACAGCTACGAGATCGCCCACATTTCCACCGGTGCTGACGACGAGGGCGGCCTGCGACGCAAGTTCGACCAGTGCATCGCAGCTCTGGGCCTCACATTCGACGACACCGCTCCGGGTGGGCGCGACCAGAACGCGTCGTGAACAGGCCCCGGACCAGGAAGGAGCACGCCATCGGAATGCGATACGTCGACCAACTTCCCCACGCGGTCAAGAGAGAGGACCACGTCACCATCACGATGTCGGACGGCATCCGGCTGTCAGCGCGGATCTGGCGCCCCACCACCTCCGACCGTGAGCCGGTCCCCGCGATCCTGGAAGCGATTCCGTACCGCAAGAACGACCTGACCTCCACTCGCGACGCGATCCATCATCCCTACATCGCCGGGCACGGCTACGCCTGCGTACGCGTTGACCTGCGGGGCACAGGTGAATCAGAGGGCGTCCTGCTGGACGAATACCTGGAACGAGAACAGTGCGACGCCGAAGAGGTGCTCTCCTGGCTCGCCGAGCAGCCCTGGTGCGACGGGACCACAGGAATGACGGGCATCTCCTGGGGCGCGTTCGCCGCACTCCAGGTCGCCGCTCGACAACCCCCGAGTCTGGGCGCCATCGTCATCGCGTCCTTCACCGATGACAGGTACGCGGACGACATGCACTACGTCGGCGGTGCCATGCTGTCCGACAATCTGGCCGAGGCCGGAACCATGTTCGCCTACGCCACCTGCCCTCCCGATCCGGATGTGATCGGCGAACGCTGGCGGGACATGTGGCACGAACGGCTGGACTCCGCGCGCCCCTGGGTTCTCGAATGGCTGCGCCACCAGCACCGCGACGACTACTGGCGCCATGCGTCGCTCAGTGAGAACTATCAGGCCCTGCGTTGCCCCGTGCTTGCCTCCAGCGGCTGGGCAGACGGCTACTCCAATGCCGTCACCCGGCTACTGGGCAGTGTTCATGTACCTCGCAAGGGACTGATCGGACCTTGGTCGCACAAGCTGCCGCACCTCGGCGAGCCGGGGCCGGCCATCGGATATCTCCAGGAGGTGGTCCGATGGTGGGACCACTGGCTCAAGGGAGCGGACAACGGCGCAATGGACGGACCCATGATCCGCGCCTGGATGCAGGAAAGCGTGCCGCCATCCACGTCCTACGAGGAGCGCCCGGGCCGCTGGGTGGGGGAGGCGAGCTGGCCCTCGCCGCACGTCCAGCAGGTGCCGCACCCACTGCGCGACCGCGCCATCGTGCGCGTCGATGAGGCGCCTTCCTCAGGTGAGGAAGGTGAATCCGCAGGCTGTGTCCACACGGTGCAATCACCTCTTTCGGTCGGGCAGTTCGCGGGAAAGTGGGCTTCGTACAACGCCCCACCGGATTTGCCGTACGACCAACGCGAGGAGGACGGCGGCTCACTCGTTTTCGATACCCAGCCGCTGACGGAACGCGTGGAGATCCTCGGCGCGCCCGCAGTCGAACTCCTGGTGTCCTCATCCAAGGACACAGCACAGATCACCGTCCGGCTGTCCGATGTGGCGGCCGATGGCCGGGCGACCAGGGTGACCTACGGTGTCCTCAACCTCGCACACCGAGCAGGCGACGACCGACCCGAACCACTGGAGCCGGGAAAGAAATACCGCCTCCGTATCCCCCTCAACGGAGTCGCGCAGGTCTTCCCGGCCGGGCATCGCATCCGGCTCTCGCTCTCCACTTCGTACTGGCCGCTGGTCTGGCCGGCACCCGCACCCGCCCTCCTGAGCGTCCACGAGACGGGCAGTTCACTCACTCTGCCGATCCGGCCCACCGACACCCCGCACGATGCGTCATCGACGCCCTTTGGTGAGCCCGAAGGCTGCACTCCGGCGGACGTGACCCAGCTGACGGAGTCCGAACAGGCCTGGACCGTCTCGAGGAACCTGGTCGACTACCACTCCTCGCTCGACATCGTCAAGGACCGCGGACTTCAGCGGTACGAGGACAACGGGATCGAGGTCGGCTTGCGAGCCGTCGAGAAGTACACCTCCATCGCGGACGACTTCGGATCGGTGAGCGGCGAGTCCGCCTGGACTATGCGGTTCAGGCGCCCCGCATGGGACGTCCGAGTGGAGACTCGCACCATCCTGACGTCGGACGAGAACGAGTTCCACGTCGATGCCACGCTGGACGGCTACGAAGGTGGCCGCAGGGTGTTCTCGCGGACCTGGAACGAGAGCGTTCCGAGAGCGAACGTCTGACTCGCAGGATGCCGCCCCGGGGGCCGGCCGATTCCAGTCAGTTCACTGGATGGCCCGGCGTGATGCCGCGCCCGTCGGCCAAGGACAGCAGACTGAGGCCGTTGCCCGCGGGGTGCTGTGCAGCGTCCGGGGCGAGCAGGTACCCGACGTGGTCGCCGCCGGCGAGCCGGTTCTCGACGCGGCCGACGAACCAGGCGGGCGCCTCGTCCAGCACCGGCGCCCCTCCCGGGCCCGGGTGCCATGCGGTGCGGGCGAACTTTTCGGTGCTGTCACCGGTCTCGCCGCTGGCTTTGTTGGCGAGTCACGAGAACGCCTGTAGTTCAGCCACGGGAAAGTCTCTTCCACTGAAGAGTGATGTCACTGAGTTTCGGTTCTGGTCCAACTTCTGTGGAGCAGTGACACTCAGTGTTGTTGAACAACTCTGAGCGGGTGATGTGCCGCCACCACCGATGGTGTGTCGGTGGGACAGCTGATAATGCCGTCATGGCAGATCGCAGTCCGGTGCTCCGGATCATCACCTCGGCGGCGCGGGAGTCCTTGAAGCCGCTCGGCCTGGCCCGCCGCGGGCGGTCGCGGCTATGGATTGATGATCACGGGTGGTGGCTCGGGGTTGTGGAGTTCACTCCGTCGCGGATTGCCGGCAGTGGTCTGTGCGTCGGTGCGATGTGGCTGTGGCACGACGTGGACCACCTGGCCTTCCACGTGGATGCAGTCCAGGTCGGCCCCGAGCTTTTTCGCAACGAGGACCAGTTCACGTCGCTGGCGCTTGAACTCAGTCGGCAGGCGGCTGCGAACGTGACCGCGCTGAGGGAGAAGTTTGCGGGTCTGCCGGATGCCGCTCGATACCTGACGTCCAGGCCGGTGCGTCGGGGATTTCTCTGGGACAGCTTCGACTCTGGGATCGCAGCCGCCCTGGTTGGGGATCCGGACACGGCCCGCGACTACTTCGAACGAGTCCTTCGAGAGGACGCCCTGGTCCCGTGGGAGGTCGATGCCCAGGAGAAGGCGCGTGAGCTTCACGCGATTTCGGCAGATCGCGACGCAGTGACCGCCTGGGTCACGCGGGCCGTCGACTCATGCCGGAGCAAGCTGAGCCTGGATCCCGTGCCGTTTGCGATCAACTGAGTGGACCCGCTCGTCGAATGACAGAGCTGCAGTCAGGCAAGGAGGACTCGCTTCCGCAGCAGGCTGAAGCCCGCCCGGCCGTACATCTGGCGTTTGATCATTTTGATCCGGTTGACGTGGCCTTCAACGATGCCGGAGCTCCACGGCAGTGTCAGGCCGGCGGTGACAGCTGCGAGATCGCGTTCGAGGCCGTTGACGAAGGTGTGGAGGCTGGGCAGGTCGTCGGCGCGGACCGCCTTGATCCATTGCGGGAGCTGGTCGCCCTGGAGCTGGGTGAGCATCTTCCCGAACGCGCGGACGTGCCCGGTGAGGGCATCGAGTTCGGGGCAGCCGGTGAGGACGGATTTGAGCTTCAGGCGCTCGCTCTCCGGCAGGGTGTCAGGGTGAGTCAGGATCCAGCCGGTGACCGTGCGTGGGGACGGCGGACGGGCTGCAGGTGCGGTCGGGGATGTGCGGAACGGCTGGAGGTGGGCGCGGACTGCTCCGTAGCCGCCGGTGTAGCCGTGCGTCTTGATCTCTTCCCAGAGGGTCCAGGCGTTCGTGCAGCCCTCGGCCCATCGCTCGTTCAGGTAGGGCTTGAAGTCGTCGAGCTTGGTCCTGCGGTTCTGCCACTGTCCTTGGAACAGGTCTTCCGGCCTGGCGGCGTCGGCCAGCCGTTGGACGGTGCGGTAGGTCATGCCGAGCTGTCGCTGGATCGAGCGTCGGCTGTGGCCGGCGGTCAGCAGCGCGTGGATGGTGGCGTGCTTGGCGCGGGTGCGGTCGGCGAACCGGTGCCCGGTGGGCCATGGCGACCCGCTCTCGGCCTGTTCCGGAGCCGGAGTCTTCTCCGGCGCCGACTCGGCGGAGGTCGCACGGAGGCACTGGCGGTGGCGGGAGACGCACCGCTCGGCCGCTTCGCCGAGGTTGCGCCAGAGGTGGAATCGGTCGGCGACCTGGACCGCGGTGGGTGCCCCGATCCTGGCACCCTCGGCGAAGTACGGGGCGCGGTCGCGGCAGACGACCTCGATCCCCGGGTGATCGGCCAGCCAGGCCGAGACAGTGCCTGCCTCGCGATCCGGCAGTAGGTCAACCGGCCTGCGGGCCTCGACGTCGACCAGCACGGTCCCGTAGACACGGCCCTTTCGCATCGCGTACTCGTCGACGCCGACCACACGCGGGACCTGTGGCTGAGGCTCCGGGAGAGCGCTGACCAGCCGCAGGACCGTGTTCCGGCTGACCCTCGCCCCGAAGACATCGGCCAGCCGGGCACCGGCGCGACCGGCCAGGGCGAGGCCGACCTCGGCCAGCACCGACCGCATTCGTTCCGTCCGCTGGCTGTACCGCCGGGTCAGGCCGGCAACCTGCTCGACGAACGTTTGCCGTCCGCAGGAGATGTCTTCGCACGTGAAGCGCCGGACACGAAGCCGCAGAACCACCCGCCGTCCTGCCACGGGGAGGTCAGCGGGAAACCGCAGGTAAGAGCCGTGCACCCGCCTCGACCAGCTTCCGCAGCCTGGGCACTGAGCCCCGGCCATCCGGCATCTGGCACCGACTCGGATTACCTCGCCATCGTCCTCCACCGACTCCACCCTGATCCCCGGATCCGCCAGGAAGAGCAGCTCTTCCAGCCTGAGTAGTACCTCGCGCACAGTCAGAACCATCAGGCCGAACGCGATCGGCACCGGCAGTTTCTAGACGATCTCGCGAGACCTATCAGCAAGGCCAACGATCACAGTGAGTAGGCAGACCACAGAAGTTGGGCCAGAACCTGAGTTCGAGAACGCCCCGACGCTTGATTCGGGACCCTGGTTGTGCTCTGCACGACGAGGGGGCCTGGTGTTGCCGAAGTCCAAGGTCGATCTGTACGCGGCGATCCGCCGTGATGCCAGGACTGGCATGTCGCTGCGGGCGCTCATGCGGAAGCGTATGCGGGGCTGATTGTCGGGCAGCCGATGCACGTAGAAGTGTGTCCCGTGAGCTGAGGAGAACCGTCGTGCTGCTAGCGCATCCCGTGGTGTTGTGGGGTCTGGTCAGGGAATACGAGGCGCTGAATGTCCTGCATGGCGGAGGTGGAGGCGCGGAGGCGCGTAAGGGCATGGACGATCTGGTGTACGCGCTGTGTCTGTCGACGGAGACACTGGATGTCGATGCGGCCCTGACAGCTGCCCGTTGCCAGCTGTCGGGACCACAGACCCAGTACGACTCCACACTGGGGCGTTGCAGGCCCGACCGGCCGTCGGCCTGATGTTCCGCGCGACGTGAGAGCCGGGGAAGGTCAAGCTGCCACAGACGTACGTGACGGATGTCAGGAGTCAAGGCTGGTGAGAGCTCAGCGACGCGCACGCGCCCAGCAGTCGGCTCAAGCCTGCGCGATCGTTTCACCCGCTTCGGCGTAGAGCATCCCTCACCGCTACAACTCGGTAGAAAGGAGCGTGGCCGCGATGGTCACCGTAACCCTCTCAGGATCGTCGAAGGAGGACGCTGCCGGCGTCCTCCGGGCCCTGCGGACGGCGTTCCCCACCGGCGGGCCCGACCCGGTGCCTCAGGAACAGCCAGGTGATCAGCCTGTCGTGTGGACAGCCGAAATCGAGCCGACGCAGCAGCGGGCGCGAACTGAGCCGACGACGCTGACTGCCCCAGTCACCGCCACTTTGCAGGGCGGCTATCTCGCTGTGGACCAGAGCTGCGAGGCCCTTGGCACCGCGTTCGTTGTGGAGGAGCACGGCACGGCGTCGGGGGATCAGGAGAAGGAAGTCGATCTCCGGCTCCAGACCAAGGAGTACCGGACCACGGAGTAAGGCGCAGGAGGACGGCCTTCAAGAGAACTTCGCCTCTGCTTCTGACACCCCTGAACGCCGCCCGCCCACTGAGGAGAAGCGCGACACGGTGCAGATCGGGTCGTACGCCTGGAGCGTGCTCGGGGCTGCCGCGCAGGCCACCGATCGCATCCCGATGATGACGTAGGTGACCTGTCCTACCAGGCGGTATCACCCGGCAGTCGTCGCACAGAAGGCCGCCACGATGCAACTTCCATCCCAGGGACGGTTCCGCCTCGGACTCAGCTCTGGGGACAACCTCAACGAACATGTTGTGGGCGGGCGCTGCTGTCGGGGGAGCGGCTGAACCACCACGGCACTCGCTTCGACGTCGAGAACGACCGGTCCTGGGAGGTCGCCGGACACCACGCAGACCTGCTGATCGCGACCGAACCCAAGCAGGAGCTGGTCTCCACGTTCGAGCGCCATGGTGGTGGGGGCAAACCCAAGGTCGGTCAGTTGCCCATCTGCTACGACACCAACCGCGCCGCGGCGATCGCCCGCGCCCACGACCAGTTCCGCTGGTTCGGCGGAGGCCGGCCCGTCAACTCGGAACTGCCAGGCCCGACAGCGTTCGCAGGCGCCACACAGTTCGTACGGCCTGAGGATGTTGCAGAGTCCATCTCCTGCGGTGAAGACGTCGAAGCAGTCGTCGAGGCGGTTCGACCCTACGGCGATGCCGGGTTCACCGAGGTCGCCCTCATCCAGATCGGCGGGCGCCACCAGGAACCGTATCTGGAGTGGGTGGAGCAGAAGCTGCTGCCGGCCCTGCGGGAACTGTGAAGCGCCAGGACACCCGGGATGACCACGAGACGCGCCGCGACTTTCGAGCACCACCAGGTCGAAGCTGCCTGTGGGCCACTGCTCCGGAATGACGAGCTGCGAGACCTGGATGCGCGGCCGTCGTGATTGCGTGCGGCAGCGTCTGAAGGCCGACGCCCCCGAGGGTCCGGTCCGCCCTCTCGCAGAACTACATGTGCGAGGAACTCATGGCGACGAACGACAATATGAGCGGAACTGCACTGGGGACGAGTGACATCGCCCGTACATGGCGCGATGTCGGGCATCCGCTGCAATCGCTGCCTCCTCAGGTAAAGCCGCTACCTGGTACTACCGACGCGTTGCCCCGAGGCCGGCCCGGGCAGCCGCGTGTAGATCATGGGGGGACACGTCGGTCTCTCATCCTGACCGACCGGCGCCATCGTCGGTGGGCGCGAGCAAGGGCCGACCATGAACTACTGGTCGGCCCTTGCTCGTGGCGAGTGCCGTGGGTCAGGGGCGGCGGTGACTGTCGTAGTAGCCGCCGACCTGCTCGTGGTATCCGGCGTCACCGACGTGCTTGTCCTTGTCGAACTCAGGGGAGCCCTTGATCTGGTCCTTGGTGAGGTCGAGGAAGATCTTGCGCTCGGCCTGGTCGACGGTGCGAACGGTTCCGGCCGGCACCAGGACGTGCTTGCCGAAGATCCAGACTCCGGTATCGACCACGAGATAAGAGGAGTTGACGTCGTCCGAGTGCTTGTCGACCTTGCCGATGCTTCCGTCGGTGGCCTCGACCTTGTAGCCGATCAGGTCAGTGCCCGCTGTGTGGCCCGCGGTCGGCTGGTAGCCCCAGATCTTGTCGCTCATAAATTGCTCCCTCATCGAGATACTTCGCTGCTCAACAGTCGAAACTGTGAGACGGCTGGCGTCTCCGGAATATGCGGTGACGCGCTCTCGGAAGTTCGCGTTCCCTGCATCCGAGACCTCACACATCTACATGGCGGCAAATTATCTTCGCGGTGATGTACGAGCGGGCGCGGCCCCTGGGCGAGCGCATTGGGGTGTGTATCCCTGTCGCAGGAGTTGGCGATTCGATTCAGGCTCCCGCGGGACCCGTGGGGTGACACATGGTTGGGCCGCGGCTGCCGTCCTCGCGGCCCAGTTCCTGTAATCTACTGTCCGGCCTTACCTGTCGGCGGAATACAATGGGCCTTTTCCAACTTCACGTTAATGTGTGGTGAAGGACAAGGCTGGCCTTCACAATGCCGGTGATTCGGTTGGTGCTGCAGCAGAGCTTCCTCAGGAGGCGCCAGCCCTTGAGATTGGCCATGGCGTGAGTGGTGTTGCGGCGGCGCTTCCATGTCTTCATGCGGCAGCCCCGGAACGGGACTCGAATGGGTTCCGCCGGCTCCTTGGTACGCCTTGTCCGCCCAGCACTTGAGCCCCGCATCGGCGAGTGCCTGGCCGATGCCGTGAGTACGAGCGGCGGTGAGGTCGTGTGTGGAGCCTGGAAACGCGGGCGAGACCCACAGCAGCCGCCCGAAGGGGTCGGTCAGGACCTGGACGTTCATGCTGTGACGTTTTTGATTGCCAGAGTAGTAGGGGGTGTCGGCGGCAATCCGGTTGACCGGCAGGAGTGTTCCGTCCAGGATCACGAAGGCCAGCCGACTCGCGGTCCGCATGACCTCCGTCAAGCTTGGCGCGAGCGGCGGACAGGACCTCTATCGCCTCGGGGATGTAGCGGAAGACCGTAGCGATCCCGATGCCGAACCCGGCGGCGAGCTGGGCGTAGGTGTCGCCGCAACGCAGGTGGGCCAGGACCAGTAGGGCCTGGCAGCCCGGGGTGATGCGCCGCCATCGGGTGCCGATTTCGCGACGCGAGCAGCCAGGGGCTGAGAGAGGTCACCGGTGAAGGGCCTTTACCTCGGCTCCGCCTCCGCACACCCCGGAGCCCCCGGTGCCAACGCCGCGCGTGCCGCGTTGCGCGGCAGGAGTGGTTCCCGCCTGCACGTGCCTGGCGTGTCGTAGGCGAACCGCGCGGGGCGAGGCCTGGGCGTCAGGCCCGCGTTCGACCGGCTGCCTCCGCGGCGCGCCCGCCCGCCCCGAGCAGCCCCGTTGCCGAGAATTGCGAGCGCGTCAGTTCCCGGCGTGCCGGCAGCGAGACCAGCCCAGGGAGACCGGCGCGCACCGCCTGGACGCTCCGGAGCCACCCGGGCACGTACACCGAAGGTGCCCGCTGCTCGACCGCGATGACCCGGGCAGGCGGAGGCATGTGGGCCCGAAGCTCCCGCAGCGCGGGGTGCTGGTCGGCTTCGCGGATCATGTCGGTGTCGATCCAGTACAGGTACGCGATTCCCACACCGCCCCCGCGGGGGGCGAGTTCGGCGCGCAGGGAGTGGGAGAAGGACTCCACGCCCGCTTTGAAAGCGCAGTACGCGCTCATCATCGGCGCGGCGCCGATGGAATGAGTTCCCCGCGGACGCCTCTGACGACGGGGGAGCCGAGACTTGTCTGGGCGGCATACGGCAGCTGGCAGGCCCGCCTGCGGACTTTCGCTCGAAGTGTTTCCTTCCCCCTTCACCGGAAAGCCGCACAGCATGGACCATTCGACAGCTCCTGTACTCGACGCTCTGATGGCGTACCAGGCACAGCAGCAACTGCCTTTCACACCTCCTGGCCATAAGCCGGGCCGGGGGGCCGACCCGAGGGTGCGGGCGGTACTGGGTGATGCTCTCTTCAGCGCCGACATGCTCGCGGTGTCCGGTCTGGACGACAGGACCACGTCTCAGGGAATCCTGGAGCGGGCTGAAGAGCTGATGGCCGACGCTGTGGGTGCCGAGCAGACGTTCTTCTCCACCTGTGGCAGTTCGCTGTCGGTGAAGGCCGCCATGCTTTCCGTTGCCGGGCCGCACGAAAAGCTGGTGATCGGACGCGACGCTCATAAATCGGTGATCTCGAGCTTGATTCTCGCGGGTGTCCGTCCGGTCTGGGTCGATCCTCAGTGCAGGGCCCCGGGGAGAGTCACGTTCGCCCGGTTTGACCATGTAGGGCGAGAGCTGGCGCCCCGAGCCCGCTGCGCGACCTGGCCCCCGCCACCCGGGCCCTGCTCGACATCCACTCAACTCTCCCCTGTGGCACGCTCCTTTCGCCAACGGGTGAACGGCTTCAGCACACCGCGATAGAAGAGATACTCGGGAGTTTCCTCGATCGAATCCCATCCTCGGTAGAGGCTCACGTTCCTGATGTGTGGAGCCTCGGCCCGCAGAGCATCGAGATGGTCGAGCACAGATGTACTAAGACCGGGGTCACCGAGGAACTGCCAGAACACATTCTGGCCGGACGCCGCGTCGAGTTGATCGGCCAAGGCCGGGCCTTCCGAGTGGAGTCCCCAGAAGAAGAACAGGACGAGGGTCGGGGTGTCGCCCTCCGGAAGGTTCTGCGCAATCTCCTTTACCGCCTCGCCCGGGTCCTCCGAATCGAAGAGTGCATAGCGCTCCGCGTGCTGGGTGAGCAGGTTTCCCGGTGCGGCATCCCGGGAGAGCAGGGGCGCTCGTGGCAGCACCCCCCAGTCCGCGATCCACCGTTCGGCATCCGACAGCCGAAGACTCGGCAGACGGTGCGCCTGTGACGTGTAGATCCACGTGTCCACAACCGACGTGGGCGACATGACCTCGCCCAGCACGGTGACTCTCCGCACCATATCTGCCACGGTCCCGGCCTCGAACGGATGACGATGCGCCCCCGGGAGGGCCAGAACCACCCTGATTGAGTTCCGTCGCACACCGCTGAAGCGTGCGGCCGCGGATGCAGTAATTCGGCCTTTACGAAGGTTCATCCCGTTTTTTTCAGCAGATGCACTTCACCAGATGTCATATCCGGAGGGTATGACCCCAGGGCTCCGCGAGAGTAGGTTTGATCAGTGAATTCCGTGGAGGACGAGGGCAGTTCCGGGTTGAGTGTGGGCGCGTCTGCCGCTGGCGATGTTGGTCCAGCCGGCCCGGTGGAGAGGCGCGTGCCAGGTCGCGCAGGGTAGTCATGACGGCGGGGGCGTGGTGGCGGCGGACCTGGCTGGCGTCTTCGGCGAACGTGACGTCCTTGGTCCAGTGGACGGTGTTCTCGATGATCCAGTGGCCGCGTGCCCAGGCCGCGATCTCGGCCGCGTCGGCCTGATGGGCGGCCAGGTCGGTGATGGCGTAGACCGTCTCGGCCTGCCACTTCCTGGCGCCGATACGGCGGCGCTTGCGGTGGATGCGCACGACCTGACGGGCGTGGGGGAACACCAGCCCGTCGACGGTGACGACCTTGACCTCGCGGACCTCTTCGCGGCCGTGTCCGCGGGCGCGGGCGCGGTCCAGGACGGGAACCTCCTTCCATGGCAGCGTCCTCAACTGGATCGCTAGCGTGGGCTGGTTGTTCTTCACGGACAGTAGGTAGTGGGCGTTGCGTTGCTCGACGAGGTAGCGGGCATGGTCCTTCTGGGCGTGCAGCGCGTCCAGGGTGATCACGGCGTAAGTGAGGTCTGCGGCGTCTATCTGGTCGAGCAGCGGGGCGAATTCGAGGATCTCGTTGGTCTTGGCGCCGATCTCGCGCAGCGCGGCGGTGAGGGTGTCGTCGTGGCGTACTGCCGTCATGACGAACACGCGGCTTCCGTCGGCACGGACCGCTCCGCGCAGGCACTTGCCGTCCACCGCGAACGCCCGGCGGCGCGGTGGCCTGGCCGTGCCCTCCGCGCGGCGGGCGGCACGGTGCGCGCGCCGCTGCTCCCGCCCGGACGCCGTTCGGGGCCTGCTCGCCGGAGGATGCTGGTGCCAGGGCCGCCAGGCGGGCGAAGCCGGCCCGGGTGAGCGCGGCGGCGTCCACCTTGCCGAGAGCGTCCCGCAAGGTCCGCTCACCCGGTGCCTTGAAACGGCCGGTGAACGGGTCGGATGGGCAGCCCAGGCGGGCAAGTACCGCCTGGTCGCAGCGCTGGACCCACTCGGCAATCGCAGTCAGGGAATTGTGACCGGCGCTGGACATCGCGCACATCCCCACCGCGAGCAGCGTGGACAGCCGGTAGCGGACGCCGCGCGGGTTGCGCGGATCGGGCACCTGGGCGAGTGCCTCGAGCAGGCCCGGCAACACCGCCGCCGGTGGCGAGGAGACGGACGGGGGCGCGGCATCCGGCACGACGGACGTGGGAGATGATGGAGCAACGAGCACGGCAACCTTGCAGATCATGAAGCGTCGAGAACTCCATGATCACAAGGGGCCGTGCTTGCTCCGATTCCTGTGTCGATCCGGCGTCACCTGATCAAACCGGACCAACACGACTCTCCCCGGGGCCCTGATCCTCAGCGGGACTCCGATCTCCGCCTCGCTCACCCGCCGGCCCCCGAGGCCTACCGGTCGGCGTTCGAGGAACATCCGGATGCGCGGGGGGCACTGGTCAGCAGTCCTACGCCGTACGGCACCTGCGCCGACATCAGAGCCATCGCGACGCTGTGCCACGAGCGGGGCGTGCCGCTGATCGTGGACGAAGCACGGGGAGCCCACCTGCCCTTCCACTCCGACTTGCCGACCTGGGCCATGGATGCGGGCGCCGACGTGTGCGTGACGTCGGTCCACAAGATGGGTTCCGGACTTGAGCAGGGGTCGGTTTTTCACTTGCAAGGGGACCTGGTCACCGCGCAGACCCTTGCCTCGCGAGCCGACCTGCTGGGCACCACCAGCCCCTCGGTGCTTATCTACGCGGCCCTCGACGGATGGCGCCGCCAGATGGTGGAGCACGGCCGCGAGCTGCTTGACAAGGCCCCCCTTTCGAGGGCTTGCCGTGTTCGGGCGGACATCGAGAACATCGAGGGCCTGCACGTCAACGACCGCGACGATTTCTGCGGGCCGGGGCGCGCCTTCGAGATGGACCCCCTCCAGATCTTCATCGATCTGCGCGGGGTCGGGTTCAGCGGATACGACGCCGCCGACTGGATGCGTCGGTACCACCGCATCAACCTGCACACCTCCGATCACCGGCGCATCAACGCCCAGCTCACCCATGCCGACGACGGGACGACGACCGCGCGACTCCTTCATGGCCCGCGTGACCTGGTCGCCCACGCCGACGAGCTTCCACCTGCCTCCGACATCCGTATTCCGCCCCCGACGCCCTCCGCCTCCGGCAGGAGACTCTTCCGCGCGACGCTTTCTTCGGCGCGATCGAGCAGATTCCCGCAGAGCGGGCGGTCGGCAGGGTCTGCGCCGGAATTCTCACGCCCTACCCACCGGGGATCCCGGCTGCCGTTCCCGGCGAACTGCTCAGCCAGCCCGCAGTGGAATACCTGCGGACCGGCGCCAAGGCGGGGATGTTCATTCCGGACGCGGCCGACAGCACCATCGGCACCATCCGAGTGTCCGTGCACGACGTGGGCGCTGACTGACCAGGCGCCGAGAGACAGCCAGGAGCAGGGCTCGTACCATCCGCACGTCGCGCCCCGTTTGCGACGTTGCCTGCATGCGATAGCAGTCGGAGGGCAGGAGGCCGGAGACCGTCGCCCGAGTGGCGGTAAACCACAGGCTCGCCGAACCTGAATGAGGTGGGCACGCGCCTGGCGAGATGAGCGGAGATCTGAACCTGTCTGTCCCCACGCGGAGGCTTCGGATGACGACTGCTG
>NZ_JBSHFH010000061.1:0-43550 GCF_053617235.1 Streptomyces sp. NPDC055749
ATACTGAGGCCCGCGCGGGCCTCAGTATCCGGCCGCCCGCCAGGACCTCAGCCGGCGGCAGCGCCGAACCACTCCGACAGCCGCCCGAGCAGCTCCTGCTGATCGTCACCGACCCACGCCACGTGACCGTCCGGCCGCAGCAGCACCGCGGGCGCGTCCAGTTCCTCGCCTACTTCGACGACGTGGTCGACCCGGTCCGCCCAGCCCTCCACCGAGAGCCGGCCGGTCCGGTCGAGCAGCAGCCCGCGACCGCCGTGCATCAGCTCGTAGAGGCGTCCCTGCTTCAGCTCGATGTCCCGCATCCGTCGGCCGAGCAGTTCATGGCCCTCGCCGAAGTCGTAGCGCACGTCGACCGCGGTGATCATCCCGGTCACGTACCGGTTCACCTCCTCGAAGTCCATCAGCTTCGTGAACAGTTCCCGCAGCGCGGTCGCACCCGGATCGGTCCCCAGCAGCGTGATCTGCGCGCGGGTGTTGTCCAGCACGCGGGCGCCCACCGGGTGCCGTTCGGCCTGGTAGGTGTCGAGCAGACCCTCCGGCGCCCAGCCGTCGACCGCGGCGGCCAGCTTCCAGCCGAGGTTGAAAGCGTCCTGGACGCCGAGGTTGAGCCCCTGCCCGCCGGTCGGCGGGTGGATGTGCGCGGCGTCGCCGGCCAGCAGTGCCCGGCCGGCCCGGTAGCGCTCGGCCTGCCGGGTGGCGTCGCCGAACCGGGAGAGCCAGCGCGGCGAGTGCGCGCCGAAGTCGGTGCCCGCGAGCGCGCGCAGCTGCTTCTGGAAGTCCTGGAGGACCGGCCCTGCCGTACGGTCCTCGGCCACCCCGTCGGCGGGCACGACGACGCGGTACACCCCGTCCCCGAGGGGCTGGGCCCCGAACCGCAGCTGCGTCTTGCGGACCTCCTCGATGACGGATGTGATCGTCGCCGGGTCCTCGGTCAGCACCATCTCGCCCAGCAGCGTCTCGACCGTGGCGGGCGTGCCGGGGAAGCCGATACCGAGCTGCTTGCGCACCGCGCTGCGACCGCCGTCGCACCCGACGAGGTAGCGCGAGCGCAACTGCGTGCCGTCCGCCAGCTCGACGGTCACCCCGTCCTCGTCCTGGCTCAGCTTGGTCATCTCACATCCGCGCCGGATCTCGGCACCCAGTTCGACGGCCCGCTCGTTGAGCAGCCGCTCGGTGACCGGCTGCGGAGTGGCGAGGCCGTACGGGTGAGCGGTGTCCAGCAGGTCCGGCCACGGCTTGGCGATGCCGCCGAAGAGACCACCGACCTGGAACTTCTCACTGACCGCGAGGAACCGGTCCAGCAGGCCGCGCTGGTCCATCACCTCGACGCTGCGTGCGTGCAGGCCCTGCCCGCGGCCCTGGTCGGTCGGCTCGGCCAGCTTCTCCAGCACGACCACCCGCACCCCGTGCAGCCGCAGCTCGCAGGCCAGCATCAAGCCGGTCGGTCCGCCGCCGACCACGATCACATCGATCATCAAAGCCTTCATCCATTCCCCCAGGTACTTCGCTTCGACGGGCGATTCTGCGGCACGACCGGGGTCTTGCCGCAAGCCCCCCGGTGCGCTATATCTTGATAGTGGCAAGGAGTGGGAAACCCTCCCTGCCTTTCTTTTTGGGGTCTTTGCATAAAAGTGCAGCACTGCGTATAGTCATGCCATCAACGAGGAGGATTTCGATGGTGGTACGCGCAGCGGTAGCAGGGGCGAGCGGATATGCGGGCGGGGAGCTGCTCCGTCTCCTGCTGGTCCACCCCCAGGTCGAGATCGGGGCCCTCACCGCACATTCCAACGCGGGGCAGCGGCTCGGCCCCCTCCAGCCGCACCTCAGGCCGCTCGCCGACCGTGTGCTCCGGCCGACCACCGCCGAGGTCCTCGCCGGGCACGACGTCGTCTTCCTCGCCCTCCCGCACGGAGAGTCCGCGGCCGTCGCCGAGCAGCTGGGGGACGAGGTGCTCGTGGTCGACATGGGCGCCGACTTCCGGCTGAAGGACGCCGTCGACTGGGAGAAGTTCTACGGATCGCCGCATGCCGGCACCTGGCCCTACGGCCTGCCCGAGCTGCCCGGCGCCCGGGCGGCACTGGCCGGGGCCAAGCGCGTCGCGGTGCCCGGCTGCTACCCGACCGCCGTCTCCCTCGCGCTCTTCCCCGCGTACGCGGCCGGACTCGCCGAACCCGAGGCCGTGGTCGTCGCCGCTTCCGGCACGTCCGGGGCGGGCAAAGCGGCCAAGCCGCACCTGCTCGGCTCCGAGGTGATGGGCAACATGTCCCCGTACGGCGTCGGCGGTGGCCACCGGCACACGCCCGAGATGATCCAGAACCTCAGCGCCGCCGCCGGGGAGCCGGTGACCGTCTCCTTCACACCGACCCTCGCCCCCATGCCCCGCGGGATCCTCGCCACCTGCAGCGCGAAGGCGAAGCCCGGCGTGAACGCCGAGACCCTGCGTACGGCGTACGAGAAGGCGTTCGCGGACGAGCCGTTCGTGGACCTGCTCCCCGAGGGGCAGTGGCCCGCCACAGCGTCCGTCTACGGTTCCAACGCCGTACAGGTCCAGGTCGCCCACGACGAGGCCGCGGGCCGGATCATCGTGATCAGCGCCATCGACAACCTCGCCAAGGGCACCGCGGGCGGCGCCCTGCAGAGCATGAACATCGCCCTCGGGCTCCCCGAGGACACAGGTCTTTCCACGATCGGAGTCGCACCGTGAGCGTCACGGCAGCACAGGGATTCTCGGCGGCGGGCATCGCCGCCGGAATCAAGGAGAGCGGTAACCCGGACCTGGCCCTCGTGGTCAACCAGGGGCCGCGATGCGCCGCCGCGGGAGTCTTCACCTCCAACCGCGTCAAGGCCGCCCCCGTCCTCTGGTCGGAGCAGGTGCTCAAGGGCGGCGAGGTCACCGCCGTCGTGCTCAACTCCGGCGGCGCCAACGCCTGTACGGGTCCCAAGGGCTTCCAGGACACCCACGCCACCGCCGAGAAGGCCGCCGAGTCCCTGAACGGCGCCGGGTACGACGAGACGGGCGGTCACGGCGCGGGCACGGTCGCCGTCGCCTCCACCGGGCTGATCGGCCTGCTGCTGCCCATGGACAAACTGCTCCCGGGTATCGACAAGGCCGTCGCCCAGCTGACCCCGCACGGCGGCGAGAAGGCCGCCATCGCGATCAAGACCACCGACACCGTCCACAAGACGAGCGTGGCCACCCGGGACGGGTGGACCGTCGGCGGCATGGCCAAGGGTGCGGGCATGCTCGCCCCCGGCCTCGCCACCATGCTGGTCGTCCTCACCACCGACGCCGACGTGGCCGCCCCCGCGCTCGACGCCGCACTGCGCGACGCCACCCGCACCACCTTCGACCGCGTCGACTCCGACGGCTGCATGTCGACCAACGACACCGTGCTGCTGCTCGCCTCGGGGGCGAGCGGAATCACGCCCGCACAGGACGAGTTCGCCGAGGCCGTGCGTACGGTCTGCGACGACCTCGCCCGTCAGCTGATCGGCGACGCCGAAGGTGCCTCCAAGGACATCCGCATCGAGGTGATCAACGCGGCGACGGAGGACGACGCCGTCGAGGTCGGCCGGACCATCGCCCGTAACAACCTCCTCAAGTGCGCCATCCACGGCGAGGACCCCAACTGGGGCCGTGTCCTCTCCGCGATCGGCACCACCAGGGCCGCCTTCGACCCGGACCGGCTGAACGTCGCCATCAACGACGTCTGGGTCTGCAAGAACGGCGGCGTGGGCGAGGACCGCGAGCTCGTCGACATGCGCTACCGCGAGGTGAAGATCACCGCCGACCTCTCCGAAGGCAGCGAGTCGGCCGTCATCTGGGCCAACGACCTGACCGCGGAGTACGTCCACGAGAACAGCGCGTACAGCTCATGAGTACCCCGGCGCGGAAGCACACCGCACTGCCGAAGGCGCAGATCCTCATCGAGGCGCTGCCCTGGCTGACCCGGCACAACGGCAAGACCGTCGTCATCAAGTTCGGCGGCAACGCCATGATCGACGAGGAGCTGAAGGCGGCCTTCGCCCAGGACGTCGTCTTCCTGCGCCACGCCGGCCTCAAGCCCGTCGTCGTGCACGGCGGCGGCCCGCAGATCAGCGCCCAGCTCGACAAGCAGGGCCTCGTCAGCGAGTTCAAGGCCGGACTCCGGGTCACCACGCCCGAGGCGATGGACGTCGTACGGATGGTGCTGGCCGGGCAGGTCCAGCGCGAGCTGGTCGGTCTGCTCAACCAGCACGGCCCGCTCGCCGTCGGCATGACGGGCGAGGACGCCCACACCATCACCGCGGTCCAGCACCGGCCCACCATCGACGGCGAGCTCGTCGACATCGGCCGGGTCGGCGAGATCACCGCGATCGACACAGGGGCCATACAGGCACTGCTCGACGACGGCCGGATTCCGGTCGTCTCCTCCATCGCGCGGTCCGCCGACGACAACCACGTCTACAACGTCAACGCGGACACGGCGGCAGCCGCGCTCGCCGCCGCGCTGAACGCCGAGACGCTGATGGTCCTCACCGACGTCGAGGGCCTCTACGAGGACTGGCCCAACAGCGACGACGTGATCAGCAGGCTCACCGCCACCGAGCTGGAGAAGCTGCTGCCCAGTCTCTCCAGCGGCATGGTCCCGAAGATGCAGGGGTGCCTCCACGCCGTACGCAACGGGGTCGGGACCGCCCGTGTCATCGACGGCCGGGTCCAGCACTCGATCCTGCTGGAGATCTTCACCGACGAAGGGGTCGGCACGATGGTCGTGGCCGACGCACCGAGCGAAACCCAGGGGGAGTCATGAGCAACGAGGAGCTCTCGCAGCGCTGGCAGGGCGCGCTGATGGACAACTACGGCACCCCGCAGCTCCCGCTCGTCCGCGGCGCCGGTGCCCGTGTCTGGGACGCCGACGGCACCGAATACCTCGACTTCGTCGGCGGTATCGCGGTGAACGCGCTGGGCCACGCCCACCCCGCGGTCGTCGAGGCCGTCTCCACCCAGATCGCGTCCCTCGGCCACGTCTCCAACCTCTTCATCGCCGAACCCCCGGTCGCCCTGGCCGAACGGCTGCTCCAGCTCTTCGGCCGGGCGGGCAGGGTCTACTTCTCCAACTCGGGCGCCGAGGCCAACGAAGCGGCTTTCAAGATCGGCCGGCTGACCGGGCGTACGCACATGGTCGCCACCGACGGCGGCTTCCACGGCCGGACCATGGGCGCGCTCGCCCTCACCGGCCAGGCCAAGAAGCGCGAGCCGTTCGTCCCGCTGCCCGGTGACGTCACACACGTCCCGTTCGGCGATATCGAAGCGCTCCGGGCCGCGGTGACCACCGACACCGCGCTGCTGATCATCGAGCCGATCCAGGGCGAGATCGGCGTTGCCGTGCCGCCCAGGGGCTACCTGGAAGCGGCCAGGGAGATCACCCGGGCCACCGGCACCCTCCTCGTGCTCGACGAGGTGCAGACCGGGATCGGCCGCTGCGGCCACTGGTTCGAGCACCAGGCGCACCAGGGGGTCGAGCCGGACCTCGTGACCCTCGCCAAGGGCCTCGGCGGCGGACTGCCGATCGGCGCAACCGTCGCGTTCGGCGCGGCGGCCGAGCTGCTGAAGCCCGGTCACCACGGCACGACGTTCGGCGGCAACCCGGTCGCCTGCGCGGCCGGACTCGCCGTCCTGGACACGCTGGCCGCCGACGGCGCCCTGGACAACGTGAAGCGTCTGGGCGAGAAGATCCGCGACGGAGTGGAGGGCCTGGGCCACCCCCTGGTCTCCCACGTCCGGGGCTCCGGCCTGCTGCTGGGTATCGTGCTCACCGGACCCCTCGCACCGAAGGTGCAGCAGGCGGCCCAGGGAGCCGGACTCCTGGTGAACGCGCCCGCCCCCGATGTCGTACGGCTCATGCCGCCGCTGATCATCGGCGACGCGGAGGTGGACGCGTTCCTGCGGGTTCTGCCTGGCGCTCTCGACGCGGCATACGGGGACGGACAATCCGGGGAATGACGATCCGGAGAATGAGGCGACGACGATGACCGAGGCGCAGGAAACCGAGCACGGCGGGCCGTCCGTGCCGCAGACCCGCACGGCCCGCCACCGCCGGATCGTGGACATCCTGAACCGGCAGCCGGTGCGCTCGCAGAGCCAGCTGGCCAAGCTCCTCGCCGACGACGGGCTGAGCGTCACCCAGGCGACGCTCTCCCGCGATCTGGACGAGCTGGGCGCGGTGAAGATCCGTAACACCGGTGGCGAGCTGATCTACGCGGTGCCGAGCGAGGGCGGTTTCCGCACCCCGCAGGCGCCGCTCGGCGGCTCCGCCAAGGAGGAGCGGATGCGCAGGCTCTCCGCCGAACTCCTCATCTCGGCGGAGGCATCGGCCAACCTGGTCGTCCTGCGTACGCCCCCGGGGGCCGCGCAGTTCCTCGCCTCGGCCATCGACCAGGCCGAACTGCACGACATCCTCGGCACCATCGCGGGCGACGACACCCTGATGCTGATCAGCCGGGACCCGGCGGGCGGCCAGGCACTCGCCGACCACCTGCTGCGTCTCGCCCAGAACGACCGCTGAGGCCGCCGGACAGGCCCTAGGGCCTGTCCGGCCCTAGTAGCGCGTGATCGCGGTCGCCCCCGAGCGGGTCCCGATCGCGATGTGCGGACGACGTGCCGGATCCGCCCAGGCCAGGATCCGGCTCATCGCCGCCGCGGGCACGGACACGCAACCGGCCGTCGCACCACGGCCGTTGACGTGGAGGAAGATCCCGGCGCCCCGACCCCGTACCGGCCGTTCGTAGTTGAAGCCGATGACGAGCGCATGGGCGTACTGGGTGCCGTAGGTGACCAGGTGCTCGGCCTGCCCGGCCCGGCAGTCCGCGGGCCTCGGCTCCACCCACCGGTTGTACGCACGCGCCGAGTTGTCCTGGCACCACCAGGAACGCTCGTTGACACGGCGGTAGGGATACCCGGTCCCGGCCGGGGCCCGCTTGATCCCGAAGGCGTACGGCAGGTCGTAGAGCCCCGTGGGCGTGGTGTTCGTGCCCTGCTTCCGGGTGCCGCCCTCGGCCAGCCCCTCCGCCCCGAAGCGGGCCGGCGCCGACCCGGCCGCCACCCACCTGCCCCACCGCCGCTCCCACCAGGTGACCGTCCCGGTGGTGGAGCCCGCGGACGCGGCCTCGGCGGTGATCAGCTGCGAGCCGCCACCGGTGTCGGCGAGCCGCTCCGGCAGGGGCGGAGCACCGGGCTCCCCGGCCGCGACCGAACCCACCAGAGCCAGCAGTACCGAACCGGTGACCAGAAGTCTGCGCATGATCCGGACCGTACGGGCAGGGCGGGGGAGCCCCCACCGCGCCTGCTCCGTACGGCCCAGCGGGTCACCCGCCGGGCGTCACGGGCATCGGCGGCAGGGGTAGCGGCAGGCCGGGCAGCCCGTCCATGCTCGTGGCGATGTCCGGCTTCTTCTCGAAGTACGCGTTGAGACTGTCGTCGTCGTCCCGCGCGAAGCGGTCGGCGTGCAGCGAGCGGTCCTCGTCGTACGAGAGATACGGCACCGCGAATCCGCAGGAGTCCCGGATGGTCTCCGCCGTCACCACGATGATCGCCCGCAGCCCGTGCTGCGAGGGGTCCACGTCCGGAAAGTGGCTCAGCAGCCCGGCGAACCGCGGATCGTCCCGGAAGACCGGCTCCCCGCGCCCGTGCACCCGGACGATGTTCGGCGGCCCCTGGAAGGCGCACCACATCAAGGTGACGCGGCCGTTCTCGCGGAGATGGGCGATGGTCTCCGCGGTGCTCCCGGCGAAGTCCAGATACGCCACGGTCCGCTCGTCGACGACGGCGAACGAACCGCTCACGCCCTTGGGGGAGAGGTTGACCGTGCCCTCCGCGTCGAGCGGAGCGGTCGCGGTGAAGAAGATGTGCTGCGCTTCTATGAAGGTCCTGAGCCGTCCGTCGATACGCTCATACGTTTTTCCCATACGCGAATTATGACTGCCGCCGACTCCCGTCCGGGCAGGGCCGGTTCAGCCGGCGGGGCGACGCGCGCGCCGGGAACGTGCGCGCACCAGGCGCTCCGCCGCCACGCGTGTCGCACGCGGCTGCTCCGGAGCGAGGCGTGCCCGCAGCCAGTCCTCTTCGAACCGGCCGGCGTCGGGGAGCAGGGCGAGCGTCGCGCCCCGGACCACGGCGGGCGCGGGATCGTCCAGCAGCGGGCGCATCCGCTCGAAGGAGACCGCGTCCAGCGCGCGCAGGCCGGTGATCGCCTGGACGCGTACGGCGGCGACCGGGTGCTCCGACAGCGTCCACAGCGTCTCGGTGTCCGACCGCGCACCGCACTCGCCGAGTCCGGCCGCCGCCCCCGGAGGCACGGATGGTCCGGAGCACAGGGTCCGGTAGCGGGGGAGCGGGTCGACTCCGGCCTTCCGCAGGACGTAGCGCGCGCAGGCCCGTACGAGGCCGGAGCGGTCGGTGAGGTAGGGCTCCGCCTCGCTGTGCCGCCCGGCCCCGCGCAAGGCGGTGACCCCCGCCGACCGCACACGGGGTGCGCGTGCGCTCAGCAGCCGGTCGAGCACGGCGGGCTCGGCACCTTCGCGCAGGCGGGCGAGGGCCGCTTCCGCGCACAGGTCCTGGAGGGTGACATCGCCTTCGGTCGTGGCGACGACGGCCAGCCTCATCGGCGAAAGCAGCCGCCGATCGACCGCGATCCGGTGGGCGAGGCGACGCGTCGCGCGGTCCGGATGCGCCATCAGTGCCTCGACGTCGGCCGCCGGTCCCTCGCGCAGGCTGCTCTCCAGCAGTGCGAGGGCGAAACCGCCCTGCGCGCGCCCGGCCAGCCGCAGGATCAGCGTTGCCAGCGGGATCAGCTCGGGGCCGGGCACTTCGGCGAGCAGGGCCCGGGCGCGCTCGCGCACCGGCTCCGCCCAGTCGGCGCAGCGCAGCACCAGGAGCGGGCGCAGTTCGGGAGCCTGACGCACCGAGTCCAGCGCCGCCTCACGGGTCCGGCCGTCGGGGTGGCACAGGATCAGTGCGAGCGGGGGCTGCCGGGCCGGAGTGCTCGGCCGGCCGATCCGGGGCAGCGGGTCCTGCCGGTCCCAGCTCAGCCACCTGCGGTGCACCGCAGGCTCCATCCGCAGCAGCGGCCACGACTTCCAGGGAAGCGTCCGTATGTCCACATCGAGGGTCACCCACGCCTCGGCCGATGTGGTGTCCAGTGCCTTGTGCAGCGGCACGCCCCGGGCCAGCCGCTCCGCGGCCCCGTCGTCGTGGATCATCGCGCCCCTTCGTCAGGCGCCGATCGTAGAGGGGGCCGGAACCAGGAGTCGCCCTCATTTAGGACGGCCTCTGCTGTCGGACCCTCCTGACCTGGAGCTTTGACAAAGCATACGGAGGACTGCATAGTTATACTCATCAGTGATTGCACCGTAAGGAGAAACCCGTGACCGAGCGCGTCGTACTCGCCTACTCGGGCGGCCTGGACACCTCCGTCGCCATCGGCTGGATCGCCGAGGAGACGGGCGCCGAGGTCATCGCCGTTGCCGTGGACGTCGGCCAGGGCGGCGAGGACCTGGACGTCATCCGTAAGCGCGCGCTCGCCTGTGGCGCCGTCGAGGCCGAGGTCGCGGACGCCAAGGACGAGTTCGCCGAGGAGTACTGCCTCCCGGCGATCAAGGCCAACGCCCTCTACATGGACCGCTACCCGCTGGTCTCGGCGCTCTCCCGGCCGACGATCGTCAAGCACCTCGTCGCCGCCGCGAAGAAGCACAACGCCGGCATCGTCGCCCACGGCTGCACCGGCAAGGGCAACGACCAGGTCCGCTTCGAGGCCGGAATCTCCGCGCTCGGCCCCGACCTGAAGTGCATCGCCCCGGTCCGCGACTACGCGATGACCCGCGACAAGGCGATCGCCTTCTGCGAGGAGAAGAACCTCCCGATCGCGACCACCAAGAAGTCCCCGTACTCCATCGACCAGAACGTCTTCGGGCGCGCGGTCGAGACGGGCTTCCTGGAGGACATCTGGAACGCGCCGATCGAGGACATCTACGAGTACACGCAGAACCCGGCGATCCCCCGCGAGGCCGACGAGGTCGTCATCTCCTTCAAGGAGGGCGTCCCGGTCGCCATCGACGGCAAGCCCGTCACGGTGCTCCAGGCGATCCAGCAGCTCAACGAGCGGGCCGGAGCCCAGGGCATCGGCCGGATCGACATGGTCGAGGACCGCCTCGTGGGCATCAAGTCGCGTGAGGTGTACGAGGCCCCGGGCGCGATCGCACTGATCACCGCGCACCAGGAGCTGGAGAACGTCACCGTCGAGCGCGAGCTGGCCCGCTACAAGCGGCAGGTCGAGCAGCGCTGGGGCGAGATGGTCTACGACGGCCTGTGGTTCTCCCCGCTCAAGCGCGCCCTGGACGGCTTCATCAACGAGGCCAACCAGCACGTCACCGGTGACATCCGGATGACCCTGCACGCGGGCCGCGCCGTCGTCAACGGCCGGAAGTCCGAGCAGTCGCTCTACGACTTCAACCTCGCCACCTACGACTCGGGCGACACGTTCGACCAGTCCAAGGCGCAGGGCTTCATCGAGATCTTCGGACTCTCCTCGAAGATCGCCGCCAAGCGCGACCTGGCCTGACACACTTTCAGCCCCTCCGGAGTTCGAGGAGCGGGGGTCCGGGGGCGGAGCCCCCGGTTACGGGAAGGGGCGGGGTGGGGAATGAATCCCCCGCCCCGCCCATCCGCACAACAAGGAGCAACCGTGAGCAGCAACACCGGCGATGTCCGCCTCTGGGGCGGCCGGTTCGCCGACGGCCCAGCCGAGGCCCTGGCGAAACTCTCCGCCTCGGTCCACTTCGACTGGCGCCTGGCCCCGTACGACATCGCCGGCTCCCGCGCCCACGCGCGCGTGCTGCACAAGGCCGGTCTGCTCACCGAGGACGAGCTGACCCGCATGCTCGCCGGACTCGACCGGCTCGAAGAAGACGTGACCTCGGGCACCTTCGTCGGCACGATCGCCGACGAGGACGTCCACACCGCCCTGGAACGCGGCCTGCTGGAGCACCTCGGCCCCGACCTCGGCGGCAAGCTGCGCGCGGGCCGCTCCCGCAACGACCAGGTCGCCACGCTCTTCCGGATGTACCTGCGTGACCACGCCCGGATCATCGGCGGCCTCGTCGCCGACCTCCAGGACGCCCTGGTCGGCCTCGCCGAGGCCCACCCGGACGTGGCCATGCCCGGCCGTACGCACCTCCAGCACGCGCAGCCCGTCCTCTTCGCCCACCACGTGCTGGCCCATGTGCAGTCCCTGTCCAGGGACGCCGAGCGGCTGCGGCAGTGGGACGAGCGGACCGCCGTCTCGCCGTACGGCTCCGGTGCACTGGCAGGTTCGTCGCTCGGTCTCGACCCCGAGGCCGTCGCCGCCGACCTCGGCTTCGAGCGCGGCTCCGTCGCCAACTCCATCGACGGCACGGCGTCCCGCGACTTCGTGGCCGAATTCGCCTTCATCACCGCGATGACCGGCATCAACCTCTCCCGGATCGCGGAAGAGATCATCATCTGGAACACGAAGGAGTTCTCCTTCGTCACCCTGCACGACGCCTTCTCCACCGGCTCCTCGATCATGCCGCAGAAGAAGAACCCGGACATCGCCGAGCTCGCGCGCGGCAAGTCGGGGCGCCTCATCGGCAATCTGACGGGCCTCATGGCCACGCTCAAGGCCCTCCCGCTCGCGTACAACCGCGACCTCCAGGAGGACAAGGAGCCGGTCTTCGACTCCTGCGACCAGCTCGAAGTGCTGCTGCCCGCCTTCACCGGCATGATGGCGACGCTCACCGTCAACCGGGAGCGCATGGAGGAGCTGGCCCCGGCCGGTTTCTCGCTCGCCACCGACATCGCCGAATGGCTGGTCAAGCAGGGCGTCCCGTTCCGGGTCGCGCACGAGGTCGCCGGCGAGTGCGTCAAGGAGTGCGAGCAGCACGGCATCGAGCTGGACCAGCTCACCGACGAGCAGTTCGCGAAGATCTCCGAGCACCTCACCCCTGAGGTCAGGACCGTCCTCAACGTGAAGGGCGCCCTCGCCTCCCGTGACGGCCGCGGCGGTACGGCCCCGTCAGCCGTCGCCGTACAGCTCGCCGAGGTCAAGGCCGACCTGGCCACGCAGCACGCCTGGGCGACCGCCCGCAGGTAGGCGCGGGGAAGGTCAGCGACGTCAGCAGGTGTAGGAACGGCGTCGCGGGCTACGTTGGACGGGAAGGAGTACCGACCCGACCCACGAGGAGCCCGCGATGCCCTTCGCCAGGCTGGCCACCGCTACGACCCCGACCGCCCACATCGGTTTGGGCCTGGCCGCCGTCGCCAGACCCGGCTACATCAACCTCCACCGCGACCGGGACCTCCCCGGGGACCGCAGCGTCGAGGAACTGCGTGCCCGCACCCATGAACTCCTCGACGCCGCCTACGCCCAGGGCGTCCGCTACTTCGACGCCGCCCGTTCCTACGGCCGCTCCGAGGAGTTCCTCGCCGGCTGGCTTACGGCCCGCCCCGAGGTCACCGACGTCGTCATCGGCAGCAAATGGGGCTACACCTACACCGCCGACTGGCGTGTGGACGCCGAGGCGCACGAGGTCAAGGACCACGGACTCGCGACGTACGAGCGTCAGCGCGCCGAGACCGAGGCGCTGCTGGGGGACCGGCTCGACCTCTATCAGATCCACTCCGTGACCGCCGACAGCCCGGCCCTCACGGACAAGGAACTGCACGCGCGCCTCGCCGAGCACGCCGCCGAAGGCGTCAGCGTCGGACTCTCCACCAGCGGACCGGGCCAGGCCGACGCCATCCGGGCCGCGCTCGCCGTGACCGTCGACGGCGCCCCCCTCTTCCGTACCGTCCAGGCCACCTACAACGTCCTGGAGACCTCCGCCGGCCCCGCGCTCGCCGAGGCCCACGACGCCGGGCTCACCGTGATCGTCAAGGAGGGCATGGCCAACGGCCGGCTCGCCGGCACCGAGGCCCCCGCCGTGGTGCGGGAGATCGCCGCCGAGGCGGGACTCGACAGTGACGCGGTCGCGCTCGCGCTCGTCCTGCACCAGCCGTGGGCCGGCGTCGTCCTCTCCGGCGCGGCCACGGTCAACCAGCTCTCCGGGAACCTCCACGCCGCCGTCCTGGACCTCGACGAGGAGCGGCGGGCCCGGCTCGACGCGCTGGTGGAGGACCCCGAGGCGTACTGGCGGCATCGCGCCACACTGCCCTGGAGCTGACGGAACCCGTCACACATCGCCCGTCCGATCCGTCAGAGTGACAAAGGATCACGACGGAGGACGGTGCAGTGGACGAGAACGCGTACCTGGCAGAGCGCTTCGAGGAGAACCGGGGGCACCTCAAGGCGGTCGCCCACCGGATGCTCGGCTCGCAGAGCGAGGCCGAGGACGCGGTCCAGGAGGCCTGGCTGCGGCTGAGCCGTGCCGGGGCCGGGGACATCGAGAACCTGGGCGGCTGGCTGACCACCGTCGTCGGCCGGGTCTGCCTGGACATGCTGCGCTCGCGCCGCTCACGGCGCGAGGAGCCCCTCGACCCGCCGACGGCGCCCGGGCGCGAGCCGGCGAGCGGCGGGCCCGACAGCGGTGACCCGGAGCAGCAGGCGCTGCTCGTGGACTCGGTCGGCGTGGCCATGCTCGTGGTGCTGGAGACCCTGGATCCGGCCGAGCGGCTGGCGTTCGTGCTGCACGACATGTTCGCCGTGCCCTTCGACGAGGTCGCCCGGATCGTGGACCGGACCCCGGCGGCGGCCCGTCAGCTCGCGAGCCGGGCCCGCCGCCGAGTGCAGGGCGCCGACCCCGTCACCGACCCCGGTCTGACGCGCAGGCGCACTGTGGTCGACGCGTTCCTCGCAGCCGCCCGCGACGGCGACTTCGAGGCACTGGTCGCCGTGCTCGACCCGGACGTCGTGGCCCGCTCCGACGCGGGCGCGGGAGTGCCGGTGCGGGGAGCGGCGGCGGTGGCCCGTCAGGCGATGATGTTCGCGCCGTTCGCCCGGTCCTCGCAGCTCGCCCTCGTCGACGGGGAGCTGGGCGTCGTCTCGATCCGCGAGGGGCAGCAGTTCTCCGTCATGGGCTTCACGTTCGTGGACGGGAGGATCGCCGCCCTGGACGTGATCACCGACCGGGACCACCTGCGCGATCTGGATCTCGTGCTCCTCAAGGACTGACGGCCCAGTCGGCGAGCGCGTCGAAGTCGGCCTGCTCCAGTCCGATGCGCGGATCGATCTGCCGCAGCAGCGCCCGGACCGGGTGGTGGGCACGCACCCACTCCCGGTCCCGTTCACCGATCTCGTCGTCGATCCAGGCGAACGGCCGCCCGGCCGCGTACTCCACGACGTAGGGCGTCTTCCAGTACGTCCCCTCCGGCGAGCTGCCGTGCATGGAGGGCCAGTCGATGTACGGCAGCGTGGGCAGCCCGAGATGCGGGCCGATCCACTCGTTGGCCTCGTCCATCCAGGTCGTGGCCCAGACCAGCTCGTACCGCTCGCCGAGGGTCAGCAGCGCGTCGCCGTGCCCCGGATTGAGCAGGACAGGCAGCGCGGGTCCGTGCGTCCACCCCGTCGGCCGCATCCGGTGCCTGCGGTAGCCCACCGGTGCCGCGCGGCGGGACAGAGCCGCGTACGGATTGAGCGGACCGTCGATGTCGATCAGCAGCAGCGGCTTCATCGGCCCATGGTGCCCGCAGCTGCCGGGAGGGGCGAGGCATTTCCTGGAGGGACATCCCCGAGAAACAGATGAGACATTAATGTCTCACGTGGGTTATGGTCGTCTCATGACTCTCGACCGTGAGCAGGTGCTGCGCAGCGCCGCCGCCCTGCTGACCCACAAATCCACCGCCACGATGGACGAGGTCGCCAAGGCTGCGGGCATCGGCCGCGCCACCCTGCACCGGCACTTCGCCGGGCGGGACGCGCTGGTCAAGGCGCTGGAGAATCTGGGCATCCAGGAATTCGAGGCGGCCCTGGACGCCGCGGCGCTCGACGAGGGCACCGCGGAGGAGGGGCTGCGCCGCTTCGTCGCGGCCGTCGAACCCGGCGCGGGACTGCTCTCCTTCCTGGTCACCGAGAACCAGCTGTTCGAGGGCGACGAAGTGAACGAGGGCTGGAACCGGCTCGACGCCCGGGTCGCCGCCTTCTTCCGGCGCGGCCAGGAACGCGGCGAGTTCCGTATCGACCTCACCCCCGCCTGGCTCACCGAGGCCCTCTACGGGCTCATCGGCAACGGCGCCTGGGCCGTACAGGCCGGCAGGGTCGCCGCCAAGGACTTCCAGTACATGATCGTCGAGCTGTTGCTCGGCGGAGCACGCAGGAGCGTGGAGCAATGACCAGCATCTACCAGCAGACGGACACCAAGGACGTCGTGCGTCGACCGGGGCGATGGATCGCCCTGGCCGTCCTCGTCCTCGCCGTGCTGCTGGTGGCCGTCGACGCGACCGTCCTCGGCCTTGCGACCCCGTTCCTCAGCGAGGACCTCGCACCCACCGGCACCCAGCTGCTCTGGATCGGCGACGTCTACTCCTTCGTCATCGCCGGACTGCTCGTCTCCATGGGCAGCCTCGGCGACCGCATCGGCCGCAAGAAGCTGCTGCTGACCGGCGCCGTCGCCTTCGGCGCGGTCTCGGTGCTCAACGCCTACGCGACGAGCCCCGAGATGATGATCCTGGCGCGGGCACTGCTCGGTGTCGCGGGCGCCACTCTCATGCCCTCCACGCTCGCCCTGATCCGCAACCTCTTCCACGACCCGCGCGAACGCAGCCTCGCCATCGGTATCTGGGGCGCCATGGCCTCCGCGGGCGCGGCCGTCGGCCCCGTCATGGGCGGCTTCCTGCTCGAACACTTCTGGTGGGGCTCGGTCTTCCTCATCAACCTGCCGGTGATGGCCGTCCTCGTCGTCGTCGGCATCAAGCTGATCCCCGAATCCAAGAACCCGGCGCCGGGCCCCTGGGACCTGACCAGTGTCGGACTCTCGCTCATCGGCATGATCGCTGTCGTGTACGCCATCAAGGAGCTGGCCGCCCACGGCGGGAGCTGGGAGGTGGCGGCCTCCGCCGTCATCGGAGTGGCGGCGCTCGCCTGGTTCGTACGCAGGCAGCTGAAGCTCCCCGCACCGCTGCTGGACATGCGGCTCTTCCACCACCGGGGCTTCTCGGGCGCGGTACTCGCCGACCTCCTGACCATCCTCGGCCTCGCCGGACTGGTCTTCTTCCTCTCCCAGTTCCTCCAACTGGTCCAGGGACGCGGCCCGCTGGAGGCCGGACTCGCCGAACTGCCCGCGGCCATCGGGGCGGTGGCCGCAGGACTGATGGCCGGAGTGGCGGCCCGCCGCTACTCCGTACGTTCGGTGGTGACGGGCGGCCTCGCCGCCGTCGGCGTGTCGCTAGCCTCGGTGACGCTGCTGAGCAAGGACACCGGATACCCGATGCTCGGCGTGATGCTGCTGGTCGTCGGCGTCGGCGCCGGATTCGCCTTCACCGTCACCGCCGACGTCATTCTCTCCACCGTCCCCAAGGAACAGGCAGGCTCGGCGTCCGCGGTCTCCGAGACGGCGTACGAACTCGGCGCGGCCCTCGGCATCGCCCTGCTCGGCTCCATCGTCACGGGCGTCTACCAGGGCTTCGTGACCCCGGCCGGCATCGCTCCCGATACGGCGGCCGCCGCCCACGAGTCGCTGGGCGGCGCCGTCGAGGCGGCCACCACACTCCCCGAGGCACAGGCGGCGCCCCTGGTGTCGGCCGCACAGGAGGCGTTCGTCGAGGGGCTGCGGCTCGCCGCGGGCATCGGCGCCGCCGTCCTGCTGGCGACGGCCGTCGCCGCCTGGTTCCTGCTGCGGGGCCAGAAGCTGGAGGACGGCGTCGAGCACCCGTAGGAAGCGGTGACAGACGGAAGGGCCCGTACCCCCTGACCGGGGTACGGGCCCTTCCGTACGGCGCGGAGCGCGTCAGCTCACGCGGCCTTCGCCTTCGTGGCGTACATGTCGACGTACTCCTGGCCGGACAGCCGCATCACTTCGGCCATCACCGAGTCCGTCACGGCACGCAGCACATAGCGGTCGCGGTCCATGCCCTCGTAGCGGGAGAACTCCATCGGCTCGCCGAAGCGGACCGTGACCTTGCCCGGGCGGGGCAGCCCGGCGCCGCCCGGCTGGACCTTGTCGGTGCCGATCATCGCGAAGGGGACCACGGGGGCGCCCGTCATCAGGGTCAGCCGGGCGATGCCCGTACGGCCCCGGTAGAGGCGGCCGTCGGGGGAGCGGGTGCCCTCCGGGTAGATGGCGAAGGCGTGGCCCTCGTCCAGCACCCGGCGGCCCGTCATCAGCGCCGCGACTCCGCCGCGCCCGCCGTCCCGGTCCACCGGGATCATTCCGGAGCCCGTGAAGAACCAGGCCATGAGCCGGCCCTTGAGCCCCTTGCCCGTGACGTACTCGTCCTTGCCGATGTAGAACACCGGCCGGTCGCAGCAGATCGGCATGATCATCGAGTCGATGAACGTCAGGTGGTTGCCCGCGAGGATCACAGGCCCGGTCCCGGGGATGTTCTTGGCGCCCTCCACCTGGGGGCGGAACATCAGACGCAGGATCGGTCCGAGCACTGCCTTGATGACCGTGAGACGGGACAACGGTTCCTCCGGTGTCGTGGCCGGGCGGCCTGGGCGGGGTGCGAATGAAGGTCCGTGCAGGTGAGGACGATACTCGCGGGTACTCACTGATCGCACATCGGGTTCACGAAGTGGATACGCAGTGTTGACGTGTGTTTCCGCCACGTTCGTCCACAAGCTGCCCTGCTGATGGCGTAGCTGCCTACGATCAGGCCTCGCTCGACCAGGTGCCCGACATCACAGCGAGGAGCATTCATGACAGAGCGTGCGCAGAAGAGCCCCGGCAGGCGGACCCTCCTGGGGGCCGCGGTGCTCGGCACGGCAGCCCTCGGCCTGACCGGGACGGCCGCCGCCACAGAGCGCGGCACCAGCGGGCAGGGCAAGGGCCGCGGCGGCTACCGCGACCTGCCCGTTCCGACCGTCATCGGCCACCGCGGCGCCAGCGGCTACCGGCCCGAGCACACCATCGGCGCGTACCAGCTGGCCCTGGACATGGGCGCGCACATCGTCGAGCAGGACCTCGTGCCGACGAAGGACGGCCACCTCGTCTGCCGCCACGAGAACGACATCACCGGCACCACGGACGTCGCCGAGCACCTCGAGTTCGCGAGCCGCAGGGCGACGAAGAAGATCGACGGCGTCTCCCTCACCGGCTGGTTCACCGAGGACTTCACCCTCGCCGAACTGAAGACGCTGCGCGCCAAGGAGCGCATTCCCGGCACCCGCCAGGAGAACACCCTCTACGACGGCCGCTGGGAGATCCCCACCCTCGACGAGGTCCTGCGCTGGGCCGACCGGGAAGGACGCAGGCGCGGAGCGCCGGTCTGGCTGTACGTCGAGACCAAGCACCCCACGTACTTCCGCTCCCTCGGCCTCGGCCTGGAGGAGCCGCTCGCCCGGCTGCTGCGCCGCCACGGCAGGCACCGCGAGAACTCCCCGCTCATCCTGCAGTCCTTCGAGCCGAGCTCGATGCAGCGGCTGTCGAAACTCGTCGCCACACCCCGGGTCGTCCTGCTGTCCGGCGCGGCGACGCGCCCCTGGGACTTCGTGGAGGCCGGTGACCCGCGTACCGTCGCCGACCTGGTGCGGCCCGAGGGCCTGAAGTGGATGGCGTCCTTCGCACAGGGCATCGGCCCCACGCTCGACCTGGTCATACCCAAGGACGGCGCGGGACGGCTCACCACACCGACGACCCTCGTCCGGGACGCGCACGCCCAGGACCTGATCCTGCACCCGTACACGATGCGCAACGAGAACAGCTTCCTGCCCGCCGAGTTCCGCCGGGGCACCGACCCCGCCGCGTACGGTGACGCGTTCGGCGCGCTCCGGACGTACTTCGAGGCCGGCATCGACGGTGTCTTCTCCGACAACCCGGACACCGCCCTGCTCGCGGCGGCCGACTTCAACGCACGCTAGAACCGTTTCCGGCCGGCCGTCAGCACCGGGCCGGCCGGACCCCGGTCGGGTGGCGCGTCCCGCGGACGGCAACCGGCTGCCCGCGCGGCACGTCGGGTGGGGCATGACGCTCATCGATCATGCCCCGCCCCCCGCAGGACCGGCCGTCGTGCAGGCCCTGCTCCCGCTGGTCCGCGCGGAGGCGCGGGCCGAGGCCCAGGCCGCTTCCGCAGACCCCGCAGACCTCGAACAGGCCGTATGGCTCCGGCTGTTCGAGCGCCTAGCGGCGCAGGGGCCGCCGGGCGACCCGGCCCGCTGGGTACGCGACGCCGTACGCGCGGAGGCCCGGCGCACCCGGCGAACGGCCCGTCACGAATACCCGTACGGCGGCGCCGAACCCGCCGCGGACGCCTACGGCAGCCCGGAGCGCAGCGCCCTCGGGGCCGACACACGCCGGGTGTTACGCACGGCGGTGGAGCGGCTGCCCGGCGGGTGCGCGCGGCTGCTGGAGGCGATGCTTTCCCCCACCGATCCGACCTACCGGGAAATCGCAGGAAGGTTGGGTATGTCACAGGGGAGTTTGGGTCCGATGCGTTCCCGATGCCTTGGATGTCTGCGCAGAATGCTCGCGGCGGAGGTTGTAGCTCCTGAACTGCGGGGAATGGAGCGGTAGACAACCGGCGGATCAGGTGAGCGGGAGGCATGCACACATGGGCATGAGCGTGACCATCTCGGCGGCGACCACACAGGACGTCGAGCAGATCTTCAAACTCCGATACCTCTGTTTCCAGAGCGAGGCGGAGCTCTACGGCAACTACCGGATCGACCCGCTCGTGCAGAGCCTCGAATCGGTCCGCGAGGAAGTCGGCACGGACCTGGTGTTCGTGGCCCGGCTCGGCGACGAAGTCGTGGGTTCGGTACGCGGTTCCACCGACCCGGACGGCATCGGGGAGATAGGCAAGCTCTGCGTCCACCCCCGGCTCCAGGGACACGGCCTCGGCGCCCGTCTGCTGCGCGCGGCGGAATCAGGTCTCACGGCCGGCCGTGAGACCACGCGCTTCCGGCTCCACACGGGGCACCGGAGCGAGGGCAACCTGCGGCTCTACCGCCGGGAGGGCTACGCACGCGTGGGGGACACCACCGGGCAGGACGGCGTCCGGCTGATCCTGCTGGAGAAGGACGCCGCGGCATCCGCCTACGTGGCGAGCGCCTGAACAGGAGCGCCTGACCCGACGTCGTACGCGTGCGGTGCCGTACGCGAGCGGGTTACGCGCGCTTCGCGCGTCGCAGCCAGATCATCCCGGTGACCGGCAGGATCACCGGGATGAGCAGGTAACCCGTACCGAAGTCCGACCAGACGGTGGCGTCCGGGAAGGCCGACGGCTCCACCATCGTCCACGTACCGACGACGAGCACACCCACGAGCTCGGCGGCGCAGCACACCAGCGCCGCCCTGCGTGCCTTCTCCCCGCCCCGCACCAGCGAGTACGTGATGAAGCCGTACACGACGGCGGCGGCGGCCGACAGCATGTAGGCGAGCGGCGCCCTGTCGAAGTCCAGGATCATCTGGACGATCGACCGGGAGGCGGCGGCCACGGTGAACACCCCGTAGAACCAGACCAGTACGCGCCCCGGACCGGTGCCGAGTTCGAACGGCTGCCTGCGGGAGCCCTCGGTGGTGCGATCGGTGTCGGTCACGGTCAGTTTCCCCAGATGTCGTAGAGCCGCACTTCGAGGACGGCCAGTACGACCGCGCCCGCCGCCACCGTCACCGAACCCCACCGGGTCCGCTCGGTCAGCGAGAGGAAACCGGCCGCGGGCACGGCCGCGAAGGCGCCGATCAGATAGGCGATGAAGACGGTCATCCCCTGCTCGGGCCGCTCACCGCGGGCCAGCTGCACGATCCCGACCACGAGCTGCGCCAGCGCCAGCACCGTGACGACGGCCATCCCGATGAAGTGCCAGTCCTTCGTCGGCTGGTCCCGGAAAGCGGCGAATCCGCACCAGGCGGCAAGGGCGAGCGCGGACACGGCGACCGCGACCGTCAGGGCGTCAAGCATGAACCGAGGGTATTACGGACGGGGAGAGCCCCCGCGTGCGGCCCCGCGACGCGGGCAGGGGCGGCCGGTTCGGCCCCGCTGCCGAGCCAAGATCGTGGCCTTGACCACAGACGGCGTCCGCCACCGGACCGCACCGCACCCCGGCCACAGCACCGGAACACCCGTATCGGTGCAGGTCAGAGCCGTGAGCGCGAAATCCCCCGGGTCGCGGAGAGGCGGCCCGGACGACCATCCACGGCTGTCCGCTATCCGGACGCGCTGGTGGGCGGCGGCGGCACGTCTGTTTTACTGGGGCACATGACCACGACGAGCTACCGCATCCCTGCGACCGAGGCGATCACCACGCCCGGTGCTCGTTGTATGTGTCGAATGCGCGCCTTCTGAGGGCCCACGCCTGAGTCTCACGCCCCGAAGCGAGACCGAGCCGACGCCGTCCGCACCCAGCGGAACGTGCCGGCCCGAGCACGCGCTGCCTTCCGGCCGTCCGCCGCGATCAGCTGTGCCGAGACCTACCGGTCAACCACTGCGAACAGTCTCACCAGACGAACGCCCCGTGCCCGGCGGACACCGCGCCGCGCACTCGACAGTGACGGAAACCCCTGTGATCACCACTACGGGCCTCACGAAGGTCTATCAGTCGCGCGGCCGAGAGGTCACCGCCCTCGACGGCGTCGACCTGCACGTCCGCGAGGGTGAGGTGTACGGCGTCATCGGACAGAGCGGCGCCGGTAAGTCCTCCCTGATCCGCTGCGTCAACCTGCTGGAACGCCCCACCTCCGGCACCGTGACCGTCGCGGGCCAGGACCTCACCGCGCTCGCGGGCCGGGGCCACCGCGCCGGCAAGGAGCTGCGGGAGGCCCGCAGCCGCATCGGCATGGTCTTCCAGCACTTCAACCTGCTGGCCTCCCGCACCGTCCAGGACAACGTCGAACTCCCCCTGGAGATCCTCGGCGTCTCCGGCCGCGACCGGGCCCGCAAGGCACTCGAACTTCTCGACCTGGTCGGCCTCTCCGACAAGGCGAAGGCGTACCCCGGCCAGCTCTCCGGCGGCCAGAAGCAGCGCGTCGGCATCGCCCGCGCCCTGGCCGGCGACCCCAAGGTGCTGCTCTCCGACGAGGCGACCTCCGCCCTCGACCCCGAGACCACCCGCTCGATCCTCCAGCTGCTGCGCGACCTCAACCAGCAGCTCGGTCTCACCGTCCTGCTCATCACGCACGAGATGGACGTCGTCAAGACGGTCTGCGACTCGGCCGCGCTGATGCGCAAGGGCCGCGTCATCGAGTCCGGCACCGTCCGCGAACTCCTCGCTACCCCCGGCTCCGAACTGGCCCACGAGCTGTTCCCCGTCGGCGGCACGGCATCCGGCCCGGACAGCACGGTCGTCGACGTCACCTTCCACGGTGAGGCCGCCGGCCGGCCGGTGATCTCCCAGCTCTCCCGTACGTACAACATCGACATCTCGATCCTGGGCGCCGCCATGGACACCGTCGGCGGCAACCAGATCGGACGGATGCGCATCGAGCTCCCCGGCCGCTTCGAGGAGAACGTCGTCCCGATCGGCTTCCTGCGCGAGCAGGGACTCCAGGCCGAGGTCGTGGAACCCGCAGCACCCGGCGTACCCGCGCAGACCCCCGCCCCGCTCGCCAAGGAGGCCGTCAAGTGACCTGGTCCGAAATGCAGCCACTGCTGACCCAGGGCACCGTCGACACCCTCTACATGGTGCTGTGGTCCGCGCTCGTCACGGTCCTGGCCGGCCTGCCGCTCGGCGTCCTCCTGGTCCTCACGGACAAGGGCGGCCTGCTGCAGAACACCGCGGTGAACAAGGTCATCGGCGTGATCGTGAACATCGGCCGCTCACTGCCCTTCATCATCCTGCTGATCGCGCTGATCCCGTTCACCACTTGGGTCGTCGGCACGTTCATCGGCCCGACCGCCATGATCGTCCCGCTCGCCGTGGGCGCCGTCCCCTTCTTCGCCCGGCTCGTCGAGACGGCGATCCGCGAGGTCGACCACGGGCTCGTCGAAGCCGTCCAGTCCATGGGCGGGTCCATCCCGACGATCGTCCGCAAGGTCCTCCTCCCGCAGGCCCTGCCCTCGCTGATCTCGGGCGTCACCACGACCGTCATCGTCCTCATCGGCTACTCCGCGATGGCGGGCGCCGTCGGCGGCGAAGGGCTCGGCTCCAAGGCCGTCACGTACGGATTCCAGCGCTTCGACAACCAGTTCATGCTCGTCACCGTCGTGCTCCTGGTCGTCATCGTGACCGTGGTCCAGCTGATCGGCGACGGAGCCGTACGCCTGCTGGCCCGCCGAGGCCGCACCACCACCTGAGACTTAAGACCGTCCGGCAAATGGGGGGCGGCGTCGCGGGGCTGGGCACGCACATCTGCGGCGTTGTCGTCAATCACCAACGCTCCGCGTTGGCTCAATCCTCCGCCTTGCAGCTGCACGCACCCAGCCCCGCTCCTTCTTCCACCCCCCATTCGCCGGACGGTCTTACCTCCCCCAAGCCCGAACTCCTTGTCCGGGCGCTCCACCATCACCACCGAAAGAGGCACTTTTCGTGCGTAAGAACATCAAGATCACCGCAGCTGCCGCCGCCACCGCCGCCCTCGCCCTCGGGCTCAGCGCCTGCGGTACGGACTCCGACCCGGCCGCCAAGGGCGAGACCGGTGCCAAGGCCGACACCTCCAAGGCGCTCGTCGTCGCGGCGTCCCCGACGCCCCACGGCGACATCCTGAACTTCGTCAAGAAGAACCTGGCGGACAAGGCGGGCCTCAAGCTGGAGGTCAAGGAGTTCACGGACTACGTCCTGCCGAACACCGCGACCGAGACCGGCCAGGTCGACGCCAACTTCTTCCAGCACAAGCCTTACCTGGACGACTTCAACAAGCAGAACAACACCCACATCGTCCCGGTCGTCAACGTGCACCTGGAGCCCCTGGGCCTCTACTCCAAGAGCGTCAAGGACATCAAGGACATCAAGTCCGGCCAGACCATCGCCGTACCGAACGACACCACCAACGAGGGCCGCGCCCTTCAGCTCCTCGCCGAGAACGGCCTGATCACCCTCAAGCCCGGCGTCGGCACCAACGCCAAGCTCAGCGACATCACGGACAAGAAGGGCCTGGAGTTCAAGGAGCTGGAGGCCGCCACCGTGCCCCGCGCCCTGAGCGACGTGGACGCCGCCGTCATCAACGGCAACTACGCCATCGAGGCCAAGCTCAAGCCCGGCAAGGACTCCCTCGCCCTGGAGAAGTCCGAGGGCAACCCGTACGCCAACTTCCTGGCCGTCAAGGAGGGCAACGAGAAGGACGCCCGCGTCGAGAAGCTCGCGAAGCTCCTGAACTCCGACGAGGTCGAGAAGTTCATCGAGGACACCTACCAGGGCTCGATCGTCCCGTCCTTCGGTACCCCCGCCAAGTCCTGACCCCCGCAGGGCACTTGCGCACCGAGCCCCGCACACCCCATCGGGGTGTGCGGGGCTCCGCCGTACCGACCCGGCCATGCGCAACGCCGGGCGGATGCTGCATGCTGTGCCTTTACACGGTCTTCGGCATGGAGCTGCGCATGACATCCACCTTTCCGTCCATCTCCATCAGCACGGACAGATTGGTGCTGCGCCCCTTCGACATGGCCGACGTACCCGCGTACATCGAGATGATGAACGACGAGCTCGTCACCGCCTGGACCGACGGACCGCACCCCTACACGCAGGTCGACGCCGAACGGTGGGTCCGCAGGATCGCTCCTGCTGAACGCACCCAGGGCAACGGCATCGTCTTCGCCGTCACCGAATTCCTCACCCAGCGCCTCGTCGGCTCCGTCCGCCTCCTCAACACCGACTGGCGCACCCTCGCGACCGAGGTCCGCTACATCACCGCCCCCTGGGCGCGCGGCGAGGGTTACGCCACCGAATCCGTGCTGGCACTCGCCGAATGGCTCTTCCGCGACCAGCGCTTCGAGCGCATCGAACTGCGCACCCCCGCCGACAACACCGCATCCCAGCAGGTCGCCCAGAAACTGGGCTGCATCAGCGAAGGGGTCCTGCGCAACGCGCGGATAGCGCGTACCAGGACCGAGAACGGCACCGACGGCGGCTGGACCGACATCAGGACCGACCTGATCGTCTGGGGCCTCCTCCCCGAGGACCTCGAAGGGGTCGCCGAGCAGCTGGCCGACGCGGGCGGCTACGGCAGCTACAACGACTGGAACTGACAACCGGAGCCCCTGGCCACCGCCAGGTACGGACCAGGTACTCTCACCGTGCCCGCCACCCCCGGGCAGCCCCCGCCTGCTACACCCCCAGGAGACTGACGACGATGGCCGACCGGGTCACGGTGATCGGCTGGGACGGCTCGCCGCTCAGCCGCGCCGCCACGGCCGCGCTCTCGGCCGCCACGCTCGTCGCCGGAGCCGCGCACCACCTCGCGCTCCCCGAAGTCCCTGAGCGCGCCGAACGCATCCGCCTAGGCAGCGTCGACCTCGCCGCCCGCAGGATCGCCGGACACCGCGGCAGCGCCGTGGTCCTCGCCGACGGCGACCCCGGCTTCTTCGGCGTCGTACGCACCCTGCACGCACCCGAACACGGCCTGGAAGTCGAAGTCGTCCCCGCCGTCTCCTCCGTCGCCACCGCCTTCGCCCGCGCCGGAATGCCGTGGGACGACGCCCAGGTCGTCGTCGCCCACCCCCGCACCCTGCGCCGGGCCGTCAACGTCTGCCGCGCCCACCACAAGGTCGCCGTCCTCACCTCGCCCGGTGCGGGCCCCGCCGAACTCGCCCTTCTCCTCGACGGCGTCCACCGCACCTTCGTGATCTGCGAGGAACTCGGCACCGCCCGCGAACAGGTCACCGTCCTCACCTCCGACAAGGCCGCCGACCACACCTGGCGCGACCCGAACGTCGTCATCGTCATCGGCGGCGGCCCCGAAACCACCGCCACCGGCGCCTGGATCGCCGGCCGCCACCCCGCGTACCCCCAGGGCGTACGGGGCTGGGGGCTGCCCGCCGGGGCGTACCGCGACGGCGCCGCGGACCCGGCGGAGACCGGCGAAGGCGAGTTCCCGGGCCTGCGCGCCGCCCAGTTGGCCCGCCTCGGCCCCCGGACCGGCGACCTCGTCTGGGACATCGGCTCCGGCAGCGGCGCCCTCGCGGTGGAGGCCGCCCGCTTCGGCGCGGCCGTCCTGGCCGTGGACAGCGACCCGGAGGCCTGCGCCCGTACGACGGCCGCGGCCCGCACCTTCGGCGTCCCGCTCCAGGTCGTCCAGGGCCGCGCCCCGCACGTCCTGGAACGCCTGCCCGAACCGGATGTCGTACGCATCGGAGGCGGCGGCGTCCCCGTCGTCACCGCCGTGGCGGACCGCCGCCCCGAACGCATCGTCACGCACGCCTCGACCAGGGACGAGGCGGAAGCACTCGGCGGCGCACTCTCCGCGAACGGATACCGGGTCGACTGCGCCCTCCTGCAGACCGTCGAACTCGACACGTCCGCATGGTCGGAGCGAGAACGTTCTGTCGTCTTCCTGCTCTCCGGAGTGCGTTCGGACCTCGCCCCCTGACCCGGTCGGACACGACGGGAGGTAGGCTGGCCGATCGTTGTACCGCGCCCGGTCGTTCGTCGCTTCGTTCGTCAATGTCCGGAAAAGGGGACCGTTTTGGTCCTCGCTGTGGTACGGCACAACCGGGGGACGCGCAACGTGGCGCAGTCCACAGCTAGCCGTGGCAGAAGTAGCTGCCGCGGCGGCGAACGGCCGCGAGAATGTATAGGTCCGCGGGCGATTCGTGCCGCGCGGCGAGCCCGCTCGTTCTTGTTGACGAGCACCGGCGTGCCGTGGTTCGGGCGTCCCGGGCGAAGGGCCGAAGGAGCACTGACGATGGGCGAGGGGTACGCATGACTGACACCGGCCAGATCCCGGGCGAGGGACTGCCGGAGAACGCAGGCATGGTGGAGCAGCCGGGCGTCCCCGCCCCGGACGCCTACACCTTCCTCGATCCCTCCGAGCACGCACCCGAGGACGACGATCTTCTCCTGATGCCCACTTCCCAGGGCGCCTGGAGCGACCCGCAGGCGGCCCCGGCCGAGCCGGCGGCGTACGCACCGGCACCCGAGCAGGCCACGTACCAGCCGCAGTACGCGCAGGCCCCGGCCCCGGCGCATGGCCACTCGTACGGCGGGCAGGTCCAGGCCGCGCAGGCCGAACAGACCGCCGGCACGCACGAGTCCGGTGGCCGCGACACCGGTTCCGTCGACCTCAACGGTGTACGCATCCCCGCGCCCGCACAGGCACCGGTTCAGGCGCAGGCCCCCGCACCGGTCGCCGTGGGCGCCCAGACCGCCACGGTCACCGCCACCGCTCCCACGCGCCGGCCGCTGCACCGGGGCCCCGCCTCCACCGAGGCGCCCTCGTTCGGCGGCACGCCGAGCGGCGGAGTGGTCCGCTCCCTGGCCGACCGCGGCCCCACGGCCGCACCGCAGACCCCGCCGCCGGCCCGGCACGCGGGTCCGCCGACCACGGGTCCCGAATACTTCGACGTTCCGGCCGAAGGGCCGGCGCCCTTGCCCGCCGCCCAACTGAGCGAGATCCCGCCCCAGGCCCAGGCCCCGGCCCCGTGGATCCCCGAGGCACCGCAGCCCGAGCAGGCGGCCCCAGCAGAAACGGTCGTCCCCGAGCCGGTGGCCGAGGCCCCGGTCGAGGTTCCGGCAGAGCTTCCGGTCGAGTCCGCGGCGGAGGCCATTGCCGAGCCGGTGGCCCCCACCACCCCTGCCCCCGTCCCCACCCCCGTGCTCGAGAGCGACACCCTGGGCCGGTTCGTGGCGGTGGAGGGCTTCGTACCGACGCCGCCGCACCTCGCCCCGACGCCGGTCGCCGAGCAGCCGGCCCCGCCGGAGCCGGTGCCCGCCACCCCGGCACCGCAGCCGCAGCCCGAGTCCGTGGCAGTCGCCCCGGAACCTGTTCCCGTTCCTGTTCCTGTGCCCGAACCGGCGCCGGTAGCCGCAGAAGCCGAAGCAGCAATCGCGGAGCCCGAGCAGGAGGCGGCTCCCGAGGTGACGGCCCCTCCGGAGCCCGTGGTCGAGGCCGCACCGGCCCCCGCCGCCCCGGCAGAACCGGTGGCAACGGTCGAACCGGAACCTGTCACGGGCCCCGAGATCATCGAGACCCCGGAAATCGCGGAACCGGCACAGACGGCCGTTGCTGCAGCGGCTCCGGCAGCACCTCCGGCAGAGATCCCGACAGAAGCCCCCGCCGAGGAGCCCACGCCGCTGGCCGCCGAAGCACCCCAGCCGACTGCGACACCCGCCGCACCCGAGCCGTCCGCGACAGTCCCCGCACCCGAGCCGTCCGCGACACCCGCCGAACCCCAGCCGGTCGCGGAGACCCCCGCACCGCAGCCCCTCGCGGAGACCCCCGCACCGCAGCCGGTAGAGGAGAGCCCCGCACCCCAGCCTCCCGCGACAGCTTCCGTACCCGAGCCGACCGAGACAGCGTCCGCGCCCCAGCCGCTCGACGACGCCGCCGCGCCCCAGCCGCTCGCGGAGACCCCCGCACCCCAGCCGCTCGACGAGGCCGCCGCACCCCAGCTGCCCGAGGAGACCGCCGCACCCGCCGCGGTCTCCCCGCCCGCCCCCGGCTACGACGACGCCGAGCGCGAGGCGGTGCTCCGGGTGATGCGCGAGCGCCGCGACATCCGCAATGGCTTCCGCAGCGACCCGATCCCGCACGAGGTGCTGCTCCGCGTCCTGGAGGCCGCGCACACGGCGCCCAGCGTGGGCCACTCGCAGCCCTGGGACTTCGTCGTCATCCGCTCGGCGGAGACGCGGCGGTCCATGCACGAACTGGCACAGCGCCAGCGCGACGCGTACGCCAACTCGCTCCCCAAGGGCCGGGCCAAGCAGTTCAAGGAACTGAAGATCGAGGCCATCCTCGACACCCCGGTGAACATCGTCGTCACCGCCGACCCCACCCGCGGTGGCCGCCACACCCTCGGCCGTCACACGCAGCCGCAGATGGCCCCGTACTCCTCGGCCCTCGCTGTGGAGAACCTCTGGCTCGCCGCCCGGGCCGAAGGGCTCGGCGTCGGCTGGGTCAGCTTCTTCGACGAGCGCGAGATGGTCCGTGCGCTCGGACTGCCCGATCACCTCGAAGTCGTCGCGTACCTCTGTGTCGGTTACGTCGACGAGTTCCCCGAGGAGCCCGAGCTGATGCAGGCCGGCTGGTCCAAGCGCCGCCCGCTCTCGTGGGTCGTGCACGAGGAGACGTACGGCCGCCGCGCGCTCCCCGGCGAGGAGCCGCACGACCTGCTCCAGGAGACCATCTCCAACATCCGCCCGCTGGACGCGAAGGCGCTCGGCGAGGCATGGGAACGCCAGAAGCGGATGACCAAGCCTGCGGGCGCCCTCGGCATGCTGGAGATCATCTCCGCACAGCTGTCCGGGCTCTCCCGGATGTGCCCGCCGCCGATCCCGGAGCCCGCGGCAGTCGCGATCTTCGCCGGGGACCACGGCGTGCACGCCCAGGGCGTTACGGCGTGGCCGCAGGAAGTGACGGCGCAGATGGTCGCCAACTTCCTCGGCGGCGGAGCGGTGTGCAACGCCTTCGCGGCCCAGGTGGGCGCGGAGGTCTGTGTGGTCGACGTCGGTGTCGCGTCCGACCTGCCCGCGACGCCCGGACTCCTTCCCCGGAAGGTCCGTGCGGGAACGGCCGACTTCACGACCGGCCCCGCACTGAGCCGCGAGGAGGTGCTGGCCGCCATCGAGGTGGGTATCGAGACGGCCCGCGACCTTGTGGCGGCAGGCAACAAGGGCCTGCTGACCGGCGAGATGGGCATCGCCAACACGACGGCTTCGGCGGCGCTGATCTGCGTGTACACGGGGATCGACCCGGCCGAGGTGACCGGCCGCGGCACCGGGATCAACGACGAGATGCACGCCCGCAAGGTCGACGTCGTCCGCCGCGCTCTGGACCTCCACCAGCCCGACCCGTCCGACCCCATCGGCGTGCTCGCCGCGGTCGGCGGTCTGGAGCACGCGGCGATGGCCGGATTCCTGCTAGGCGGTGCTTCGCTGCGTACGCCGGTCATCCTGGACGGTGTCAGCGCGGGAGCGGCGGCACTGGTCGCCAGGGCGATCGCCCCGGAGGCCCTCGCCGCCTGCATCGCAGGCCACCGCAGCGCCGAGCCGGGCCACATCGCGGCCCTCAACAAGCTGGGCCTGCGTCCCCTGGTCGACCTCGACCTCCGCCTCGGCGAGGGCACGGGCGCACTCCTCGCGCTCCCCATCGTGCAGAGCGCGGCCCGCGCGATGCACGAGGTGGCGACGTTCGACTCGGCAGGCGTGACGGAGAAGTAACCCGTGACGCCGGGCGGCCTGCACCGCAGCCCGCCCGGCGTCCCCATCTTTCAGCCCCTCCGGCGTTTGAGGAGCGGGGTCCGGGGCGGAGCCCCGGTTACGGGAAGGGGCGGGTAGGGGAACAAGCCCGCCGCCGGCGCCGCCACCCCCGCACCCACCCGCCACCCCCGCACACACGACGTCCCCACCCTCACACCCCGTATCGTGGTCCCACGCCCCACCACACCCAGAACCCGCACGTCACAGCCGCTCCACCGCCGCAGCGGCCCGCAGCACACCGCACCTGCACTGCAATGCACACGCACCGCACCCGCACTGCACCCGCGCACGCACTGCACCGCACCCTGCCCGAGGAGCCCGCACAACCATGGCCGAGCACGCCGAGCACCCCGCCTACCCCGTCGGACTGCGCCTGCGCGGGCGCCGCGTAGTCGTCGTCGGCGGCGGCCAGGTCGCGCAGCGCCGTCTGCCCGCGCTCATCGCGGCCGGCGCGGACATCACCCTGGTGTCCCCGTCCGCGACCCCTTCCGTCGAGGCCATGGCCGACGCCGGCGAGATCCGCTGGGAGCGCCGCCGCTACCAGGACGGCGACCTCACCGACACCTGGTACGCCCTCATCGCCTCCACCGACGCCGCGGCGAACGACGCCGCGTCCGCCGAGGCCGAACGCACCCGCACCTGGTGCGTCCGCAGTGACGACGCCGAGGCCGCCACCGCGTGGACCCCGGCCACCGGCCGCAGCGAGGGTGTCACCGTCGCCGTGCTCACCACCACCTCGCAGGGCCGCGACCCCCGCCACTCGGCCGCCATCCGCGACGCCATCGTCGAGGGACTGCGCGACGGCACCCTCGCCGCCCCGCACCACCGCACCCACGCCCCCGGCGTCTCGCTGGTCGGCGGCGGACCGGGCGACCCCGACCTGATCACGGTCCGGGGCCGCCGCCTCCTCGCCGAGGCCGACGTCGTCATCGCCGACCGGCTCGGCCCCCGCGACCTCCTCGACGAACTCCCGCCGCACGTCGAGGTGATAGACGCCGCCAAGATCCCGTACGGCCGTTTCATGGCCCAGGAGGCGATCAACCAGGCGCTCATCGAGCACGCCAAGGCGGGCAAGGCCGTCGTCCGCCTCAAGGGCGGCGACCCCTTCGTCTTCGGCCGCGGCATGGAGGAGGCCCAGGCGCTGGCCGCGGAGGGCATCCCCTGCACGGTCGTCCCCGGTATCTCCAGCTCCATCTCCGTCCCGAGCGCGGCCGGAATCCCCGTCACCCACCGCGGTGTCGCCCACGAGTTCACCGTGGTCAGCGGCCACGTGGCCCCCGAGGACCCGCGTTCCCTGGTCGACTGGGCGGCCCTCGCGCAGCTGCGCGGCACCCTCGTCCTCCTGATGGCCGTCGACAAGATCGGCGCCATCGCAGCCGCGCTCATCGCCCACGGCAAGTCCCCCGACACCCCGGTCGCGCTGGTCCAGGAGGGCACCACGGCAGCCCAGCGCCGGGTCGACGCCACCCTCGCGAACGTCGGCGAACGGGCCGTCGCCGAGGACGTACGCCCGCCGGCCGTGATCGTCATCGGCGATGTCGTCACCGTCGGTCCGGACTCCGTCATCACCCCCGCCGAGTAACCAGCGGTAACGGATCTTCTTCCGAGCCGTTGGCACGACACACCGGACAAGGCAGTATCACCCTGTGGCTGACATCATCACCGTCGACGACCCCGACGACCCCCGCCTGCGCGACTACACCGGCCTGACCGACGTCGAACTCCGACGCCGGCGCGAGCCCGCCGAGGGCCTTTTCATCGCCGAGGGCGAGAAGGTCATCAGGCGCGCCAAGCACGCCGGGTACGAGATGCGCTCCATGCTGCTCTCCGCCAAGTGGGTCGACGTGATGCGCGACGTCATGGACGAGGTCCCCGCCCCGGTGTACGCGGTCACGCCCGAGCTCGCCGAGCGGGTGACCGGCTACCACGTGCACCGCGGCGCCCTCGCCTCCATGCAGCGCAAACCGCTGCCCACGGCCGACGAACTGCTGCGCACCGCCCGTCGGGTGGTCGTCATGGAGGCGGTCAACGACCACACCAACATCGGCGCGATCTTCCGGAGCGCCGCCGCCCTCGGCATGGACGCGGTCCTGCTCTCCCCGGACTGCGCCGACCCGCTCTACCGGCGCTCGGTCAAGGTGTCCATGGGCGCCGTGTTCTCCGTCCCGTACGCCCGCCTCGACACCTGGCCCAAGGCCCTGGACGGGGTACGGGAGGCGGGCTTCAAACTCCTCGCCCTCACCCCGGACGAGAAGGCTTCGAGCATCGACGACGCCGCACCCCACCAGCTGGAACGGGTCGCGCTGATGCTCGGCGCCGAGGGCGACGGCCTCTCCACCCAGGCGCTCATGGCCGCCGACGAATGGGTACGCATCCCCATGGCGCACGGCGTCGACTCGCTCAACGTGGGTGCGGCGGCGGCCGTCGCCTTCTACGCGGTGGCAACCGGACGCCCCCGGAGCTGACGGAACCCCGCCCCTACTCCAGCAACTGCGTCTGCGTCAGCTCGTGGGTCCGCTCCTGCGGCTGCCCGCCGCCCAGCCCGCGCGCCGGGCCCTGGCACCCCTGGGCCGCCGCGATTCCCAGCGCCACCAGCAACGTCACGACCACGAAGACGACCAGCCGCTGCCGCAGCAGACGAGGATTGGCCGGCCGCCGGCCGGTCGAGGTGGTCCGGGCCCCGGGACGGGTACCCGGACGCCCCTGCGCCCCGTTGGTCCCCTGCGTTCCGTTCGGACGCTTCCCCGAGCGTGTCGTGCTGCGCGCCGGCTGCGGACGCGAGCCGCCGGTACGGGGCGCGGAGGACCGGGACGAAGAGGGCCGCTGCCCCTGCGGCCTGGAGACCGAATCGGAACCGTCGCCCGCGCGCCGCGTCTGCTGCTCGGTGTACGGGCCGTCCAGACGGCCGGTGGGCCGGTCCGTGTCCGGAGCCGACCGCTGCGCGGGAGGCCGGCTGTCGTGCAAGCCCTGTGCCTCGCGCGCCGCGATCTCCTTCAGCCGCATGGAGAGTTGCAGCGTGCTCGGCCGCTCCTCCGGGTCCTTCGCCAGGCAGGCACGGACCAGCGGGGCGAGCGCGTCGTGCACGTCGTACAGCTGCGGCTCCTCGTGCACCACGCGGTACAGCATCACTTCGGAACTGCCGTGCCCGAAGGGCGAATCGGCCATCGCCGCGTAAGCCAGCGTGGCTCCCAGCGAGAAGACGTCCGTGGCGGGCGTCACCGCCGCGCCCCGCACCTGCTCGGGCGCCAGAAAGCCGGGGGAGCCCACCGCCGTACCGACATGCGTGAGAGTGCTCGCCCCGGTCGCCCAGGCGATACCGAAGTCGATGATCCGGGGGCCCTTGGGGGAGAGGAGGATGTTCGACGGCTTCAGGTCACGGTGGACGACACCGGCCTCGTGGACCGCCACAAGACCTTCCGAGAGCGCCGCCCCGATCGAGGCGACCTCGGCGGCCGACAACGGACCCTCCTCGGCGACCTTGTCGTGGAGCGAGGGGCCGGGCACGTACTGCGTCGCGAACCACGGGCGGTCCGCCTCCAGGTCGGCGGCCACCAGGCGCGCCGTACAGCCGCCGCGAATCCGCCTGGCGGCGGACACCTCGCGCGCGAAACGTGAACGGAACTCCTGATCCTCCGCCAGATCCGGGCGGATCACCTTGAGCGCCACGCGCTGGCCCCGCCGGTCGGAACCCAGATAGACGACGCCCATACCACCCGCGCCGAGCCGCCGGTGCAGCCTGAACGAGCCGACGAGACGCGGGTCCTCGCGCCGGAGCCGCATCATCGCCATCGTCTGCCCATCCCCGCTGCCTGGTCCGCCTGACGAGGCACAGCTTACGTACCCGGCGCCCGGCACGCTCAGAGGCCGCGCCCTCGCCCGAGAATCGATTGTCAGTGCCGGGTGGGAAACTTGAGGAGTGGTCAGGGAGCGGTGGATCCAGGCGCCCCGGCCCGTGCGAGATCTCAATGGAGCGTCGCAGAAGGGGGATTGGATCAGTGAAGGGCGATCGCGTGGAGATAGTCGTGGACGCGGGAGACACGACCAGGACGTACGAGGTGGTGGCCTCCAGGGCAGGCCGCAGGGTGGAGACGGCCGTCCGCCGAGGGGTGGTCGAAGTGAGTGAAGTCACGCGCAGTGGATCAATCGTCCGCACCGCCCGCTTCATGGCGACCAGGGTGCTGGCCCTGGTCGAACAACCGGTTCCCAGGGAGGACGCCTCCGAGCGACCCCTCCGGGATGACCCCAAGGCGTAGCGCAGGATCTCCACCCAGGGGAGTACGCCGACTACCGACAGCTCATCCTCCGGGAGGCCCGGCAATCGGTACGCGGGCATGACGACCCGTGCCCCAGGGTTCCCTAATGTTGAGGTCAAGCGGCGGGCGCAGCACTCGTCCCCCGAGGTAACACGCCCGCCGCTCCACATCAGGTCAGGAGAGGAACCATGTCGGACACGGCCATGCGGACCACGATCCGCACGCAGGGACGCAAGGCGTACGCCTCGTTCGGCACCCGCCCGTCCGGTACGCGCCACCCGCTGGTGGCGACGGCCATGGTTCTTCCTCTGGCGGCCCTGCTCGTAGTCGTCTTCGGCGGCTGGGACGCAGTGGTCACACAAGCGTCGTCCGTGGGCGTGATGCTGGGGCGCTGAGCGGCGCCCCGGGTCCGGAAGAGCGGTCCGGACCGGGACATCCGGCCAACAACCCCGTGGGGACGGGGGTGCGGCGGACGGCAGCGTTTGTCCGGCCAGCTGGGGAGCTGGCCGGACATCGCGCTGTCCGGACCCTTTTCAGCACGGCGGACCGGGACCAGGACCGGACCAGGACCGGCCCCGGCCCAGTCCCGGGCCCGGCACGTACGCTCATGGCCGGGACCGCCGACCGGGCCGGACCCGTCATCGCCGGGGGAGTCCATGACCACCACCACGGTCGTACGCGCACTGGGCGACCTGGCGCACGACAGCGCCCATCCACGGGCCACGGCCTGCGACTGCGCCCCCGCTCAGGTGCTGGCGGACCGTGCGGACGGCACGGTCGTCCGCAGAGGGAAGATCGTGGCCAAGGCCCACGCCCCGGGCACGGACGGGCCGGCCCTGGCCGCCCGCCTGGCCCTGGCCGCGACGCCCGCCCTGGCCGGCATCCTCCTCCCGCCCGTCCCGGCACCACGAGCCGGTGACCCGGTCGCGACGAACGATCACGGCCCCGCCCACCATGAACCGGACCCCACTCCCACGCTCCTCGAAGGCCGCCCCGTCACGCTCTGGCCGCACGGCGTACCCGTCGACCCCTCGTACCCCGACGCCGCTCCCTGGGAGGAGGCGGCCGTCCTCCTCGCCCGGCTCCACGGCACGCAGCCGCCCCTGCCGCTCCCGCCGATGCGCGGCCCCGCCAAGGCCGCCCTGGCCGTCGCCCGGATGTGCGCGGCCCGGCCGCACGACCCGGCCACCCACCCCGTCCTGGCGGCCTGGCGCAGTCTGCCCGCCTGGGCCCGCGACGAAGCACCCGCGCCCGCGCACCGGGCCGCGTTCCTCTGCCACGGCGACCTGCACCTCGGCCAGTTGGTCCGGCACCCCGCACCGCACGGCCCCTGGCTGCTCATCGACGTGGACGACACGGGTCTCGGCGACGCGGCCTGGGACCTCGCGCGGCCCGCGGCCTGGTACGCGGCCGGACTGCTGCCGCCCGACATCTGGCTGCGCTTCCTCGACGCCTACCGCGCCGCGGGCGGCCCGGCCGTGCGTGCCCAGGGGGACCCGTGGCCCGAGCTGGACGTACCTGCGCGGGCGCTGACGGTGCAGACCGCCGCACTCGCCTTCGCCAAGTCCGCTGCGGAGGCACGCAGTCCGGATGAAGTGGAGCAGTTGATGATCGACGCCTGCGCCCGAATTGCGTCCCTCCCGCCCGAGTTGGCCGCAGAACGCTCGTCGTAGGGTGAACCGACCGCAGCCGGGAATGAATTCCGGCGACGGCTAACCGACGGCGAGGAGCCGACCAGATGATGCAGTGCCCCAAGTGTCACGCGCAGATGCACACGTACAACCGCAACGGTGTCCAGATCGAGCAGTGCAGCGGATGCCGCGGGATATTCCTCGACTACGGCGAGCTGGAGTCCCTGACCCGCCTGGAGTCGCAGTGGACGCAGCAGGCCCCGCCCGCTCCCGCGCCGCCGGTCCAGCAGGGGTATCCCGCCGCCGCGCCCGCCCCCGCGTGGGGTGCCCCGCAGCACCACCAGGGCGGGCACCACGGCGGTCACCACCGCCAGAAGGGCTTCGGCCGGATGCTCTTCTCCTCCTGAGCCCCGCATATCCGCAGCACGGCCCGGGCGCTCCGCGTCCGGGCCCGCAGGATGCTCTCCCCGTGAAACGCTGAAACCCCCGGTCGTCGAGACGACCGGGGGTTTCGGATGGTGCGCGATACTGGGATTGAACCAGTGACCTCTTCCGTGTCAGGGAAGCGCTCTCCCGCTGAGCTAATCGCGCAGGGTGACCCTGCGTGTACTGCGTGCGCGATACTGGGATTGAACCAGTGACCTCTTCCGTGTCAGGGAAGCGCTCTCCCGCTGAGCTAATCGCGCGGGGATCCTTGCGGACCGGTGGACGATACTGGGATTGAACCAGTGACCCCTTCCGTGTCAGGGAAGTGCTCTCCCGCTGAGCTAATCGTCCTTGGAGGTGGAGACGGGATTTGAACCCGTGTAGACGGCTTTGCAGGCCGTTGCCTCGCCTCTCGGCCACTCCACCAGGAGTGAGGGGTCGGGAAGATCCCTCACTTTCTGCGAGCGGACGACCAGGTTCGAACTGGCGACCTCAACCTTGGCAAGGTTGCGCTCTACCAACTGAGCTACGTCCGCTTGTCATTCCCGGTTCGCTTGCGCGTCCCGGCGACGTGTTGAACTCTAGCGGATTCCCGGGCCAGTACAAAAACGCGTTTGCGCAGCTTGCCGAGGTGCACTCGCCCCGACGCAGGTCACGGCACACCGTCCTAGACTCACCAGGGTGTACGACCTCGCTCCCATGGCCCGCTTCGGCGGCCTCGTCGCCTCCGGTCTGCGGGATGTGACCAGTGATCCCGCGGCCCTCGACTCCTCCGGTTTCTGGGCCGTCTGTGCCGATTTCGAAGGCGGTCTCGTCTGCGCCCGCTTCTCCGACGTACGGACCGAGCAGGTGCCGCCGCCGCTGCCCGGAGCCTGGCGCGGGCCCGCTGTCGGGGACTGGTCCTCGTCCCTGGACAAGGCCGCCTACATGGCCGGTGTGCGGCGTATCCGTGAACACATCGCCGCGGGTGAGGTCTATCAGGCGAACCTCTGCCGGGTGATGTCCGCGCCGCTGCCGGACCCGGCGGGCAGCGATGTGGACGCCCTCACCGCGCTGCTCGCGCGCGGCAACCCCGCCCCGTACGCGGGAACGATCCGGCTGCCGGCGCAGGGCGTCGAGATCGCCACCGCGTCCCCCGAGCTCTTCCTGAAGCGTGACGGCCGGACGGTCGAGTCCGGACCGATCAAGGGCACGGGGCGCACCGAGGGCGATCTGCTGGAGAAGGACCACGCGGAGAACGTGATGATCGTCGACCTGGTCCGCAACGACCTGGGACGGGTCTGCGCGACCGGGAGCGTCACCGTCCCCGATCTCTGTGTGATCGAGAAGCACCCCGGCCTCGTCCACCTCGTCTCCACTGTCCGGGGGCAGCTGGCGGACGGTGCGGGGTGGCCGGAACTGCTCGCGGCGGCGTTCCCGCCCGGCTCCGTCACCGGGGCACCGAAGTCCAGTGCGCTGCGGATCATCGAAGCCCTGGAGACATCGCCGCGCGGACCGTACTGCGGAGGGATCGGCTGGGTGGACGCCGACCGCGCCACCGCGGGCCTCGCCGTCGGGATACGGACGTTCTGGATCGACCGCACCGGCGGCGCCCCGGTCCTGCGCTTCGGAACCGGAGCGGGCATCACCTGGGGCTCCGACCCCGAGCGCGAATGGGACGAGACCGAACTGAAGGCGTCCAGGCTGCTCGCTGTAGCGTCGGGCACCTACGAGGAGACAGGAAGGACCGCGTCATGAGGATCTGGGTCAACGGCGAGCTGCGCGAGGCCGACGACGCACGGGTGTCCGTGCTCGACCACGGGCTCACCGTCGGGGACGGTGTCTTCGAGACGGTCAAGACCGTCGAGGGCCGCCCCTTCGCCCTGACCCGGCACCTGGACCGGCTGACCCGTTCGGCCAGGGGGCTCGGCCTCCCGGACCCGGACCACGACGAGATCCGCCGTGCCGCACAGACGGTGATCGACGCCACACCCCTGCCGCTCGGACGGCTGCGCATCACGTACACCGGCGGTATCTCCCCGCTCGGCTCGGACCGCGGCGACAACGCGCCCGGTCTCGTCGTCGCCCTGGGGGAGGTGGGGCGCCGCCCCGACTCCACGGCCGTGATCACCGTCCCCTGGACGCGTAACGAACACAGCGCGGTCGCCGGACTCAAGACCACCTCGTACGCCGAGAACGTCGTCGCACTCGCCCGCGCCCGCAGCCAGGGCGCCTCCGAGGCGCTCTTCGCCAACACGGCCGGGCAGCTCTGCGAGGGCACAGGATCCAACGTCTTCGTGGTGATCGACGGGCAGATCCACACGCCGCCGGTCGCCTCGGGCTGCCTCGCCGGGATCACCCGCGCCCTGGCCGTGGAATGGACCGGAGCCCAGGAGACCGAGCTGTCGCCGGATGTGCTCGACCGTGCCGAGGAGATCTTCCTGACCTCCACCACGCGCGACATCCAGGCCGTTCACCGGGTCGACGCGCGGGAACTTCCCGGCGCCCCCGGCCCGGTGACGGCGAAGGCCATGCGCGTCTTCGACGAGCGTGCGGGGAACGACCTCGACCCGTAAAGCCGCAAAAGCGGGTGACGGGCCGCCGCGCAGCGGATAGAACACCTCTGATGACCACCACCCTGCGGCCGACCGGGCCGAGCAGACAAGGCGCCGACGGCGCACGGGAACGCGCCTACGACGTGTGCGACAACGGACGCCCCGTCGGCGGCCTGGAGATCGCCACCGACCCGGCGTTCGGCGCGACGGCAGGGGTGCTCCGCGCCCTGCGCATCGACGAGTCGCACCGGAGGCGGGGCCGCGGCACCATCGCCGCACTCGCAGCCGAGGAGGTGCTGAGGGGGTGGGGCTGCGTCCAGGTCCGCCTGGAGGCCCCCGCGGACAACGAGCCCGCCCGGCGGCTGGCCACCGCGCTCGGATACACGGAGCGCAGCCGGAACATGGTCAAGCAGCTCCCGCAGGACGCGCCCGCACTGCCCGGCGGGCACATCGCGCGCTCCATGTCCCAGGAGGAGTTCGCGCTGTGGGAGAGCGCCGCCGTCGCCGCCTACGCGCAGGACTGGGTCGACCGCGGTGTCCCCGAGGAGCAGGCCAGGCTGAAGTCCGAGTCCGACCACGCCAGGGAGCTGCCGAACGGACTCTCCACCGACGGCATGCACCTGCATGTCCTCGTCCACGACGGCGTGACGGTGGGCCACGTGTGGGTGGGACGGTACGAAAAGGCCCCAGGGGACCGGATCGGGTGGGTCTACGACGTCGAGGTGCGCGAGGAGTACCGGGGGCGCGGATACGGCCGCACGCTGATGCTCCAGGCGGAAGGCATGGCGCTCGCCGCGGGCGTCGACCGGCTCGGTCTGCATGTCTTCGCGACCAACACACCGGCAGTCCGGCTGTACGAGTCCCTCGGTTACGGGACGACGAAACACAACCTGGCCAAGGCGCTGTAGACGGTCTGGCCGGGCCCGCGGCGATCCGGTCCGGCTGTCAGCCCCGCGCGGCGAGCAGCCGGTCGGCGATCTCCTCGATCCGCTCGCGGAGCCCCTCCTGGCTCTTGCCGCCGTCCAGACGCTCGTCGCCGATCACATACGTCGGAGTCCCGGTCACACCGATGGCCTTGCCCTCGGCCTGATCGGCGTCGACGATCAGGAGATGCCGGCCGTCGATCAGTGCGGTGTCGAACTCGTCGTCGTCCAGCCCGAGTTCACGTGCCACATCGATCAGCGTCGGCTCGCCCGCGCGGGACAGGTCGGCGCTCCGGGCGAGCACGGCCTCGATGTACGGCCAGCCCTTGCCCTGTACGTACGCCTCCTCGGAGGCCTGCGCCGCGGCGTAGGCGTGCTTGTGCTTCTCCAGCGGGAAGTGCCGCAGTCGTACGTCCAGCCGGTCGCCGTACCGGGCGCGCAGGGCGTGTACGTCGGTGAGGGCCTGATGGCAGTCGGGGCACTCGAGGTCGCACCAGATGTCGAGGACGACCGGTGCCGAGGGTGTGGATTCGCTCATGAATTCAGTCTTTCAGGCCGGGAGGAAGCTTCCCAATCGGGACCTGGGGAGGAGGGCGGCCCTGAAAAGTCCCTGATGTGGGCGCGGGTCGTGGCCCCGGCAGGAGCGGCGGTGCAGGATGGAAGGGACGTTTCCCCATGCCCCTGGAGGCCGCGATGCTTGCCGAGACCATCTTTTCCGCGGCGTCGGCGGCGGGACTCGGGATCGCCGCGGTCACCGCGTACCGCAAGCGGTTCCTCACGGCCACCCGGATCGCCGCGTACTCGCTCGTACCGGTCGGACTGGTGATGACCGGGGTCGTCGAGTGGGTGTCCGGTATCGCCTTCAAGCCGAGTGTCTGGCTCGGCTTCGGGGTGCTCGGGCTGGCCTGGCTGCTCTTCATGACCACGCGGACGGTCGAGCGCAGGCGCGGCACCACCCGCGAGGAGCGCAAGGCTGCCCGTGCGGCACAGAAGTCGGCGGTGGCCCCTGCCGCGTCTGCGCCCCCGCTGACGTCCGGCGTCCAGGGGGAGCGGCCCAGGCCGCAGCCGAAGAAGGAGCAGGCCGCGGCGCCCGGCGAGGACTTCAGCGACATCGAGGCCATCCTGAAGAAGCACGGTCTCTGAGCGCCGGGCCGATTTCGGTGTGAATCGATTCACGACGTGGTTTCTTGACGGCCCACGCTGATGGGGTTACCGTCCGGTTCGAATTGAAACAATTCATTCGGTGTGACCAGTGGGGCAGGGCAAGTGGGGCGTGTGGCAGGGATCAAGGACGTGGCCCGGCAGGCCGGAGTCTCGGTGGGCACCGTCTCCAACGTGATCAACCGGCCCGAGGCGGTGCTGCCGGACACTCGTGCCCGGGTGCTGGCCGCCATCGAGGACCTCGGATACGTACGCAGTGAGTCGGCCCGGCAGCTCAGGGCCGGCCGGAGCCGGATCATGGCGCTGCTCGTCCTCGACATGGGCAACCCGTTCTTCGTGGACGTGGCCCGCGGTGCCGAGCGGGCAGCACGGCAGGCCGGGCTCGGCGTCATGGTGTGCAACAGCGACCAGAGCCCCACTGAGGAGGCCGACTACCTCGGACTCTTCGCTGAGCAACGGGTCTGCGGAGTGCTGGTCACCCCCGCGGACGCCACGGGCCGCAATCTGGAGGCGTTCAGCCGCCACCGGATTCCGTTCGTGCTGGTGGACCGTGTCTCCTCCGGCGGAGAGTCCTGCGCCGTCTCCGTCGACGACGTCCGCGGCGGCGCACTCGCCGTCGGGCACCTCGTCTCGGCAGGCCACCGCTCCGTCGCCTTTGTGAGCGGCCCCGGCGACCTCCAGCAGATCAGGGACCGCCGAGAGGGCGCGCTGACCGCCCTCGCCGCGGCCGGACTCCCGCCCGAGGCCCTCGTCGAGATCCCCTCCGACCGTCTGGACGTCGCCGCGGGACGTGACGCGGGAGCCAGGCTGCTCGGCCTCGTGCCCCGCCCCACCGCCGTCTTCTGCGCCAACGACCTGCTCGCCCTGGGCGTCCTGCAGTCGCTGTACGCCGCCGGGGTGCGCGTCCCGCAGGACGTGGCCATCGTCGGCTACGACGACATCGAGTTCGCCGCCGCGGCCGCCGTACCGCTCACGTCGGTACGTCAGCCCGCCATGGTGATGGGGCGGATGGCGGCGGAACTCCTTCTGGAGGAGGCGGACGACGACGGCACCCATGAGCACCGCAGCGTGGTGCTCCAGCCGGAACTCGTCGTGCGCTCCTCCAGCGCCGCCCCGCGCTGAAACCCGGCGTTCCGAAAGTGTGACGGCGGATCGGACGCCGTAGCGATTCCTCCCGGCCACGAAGGGAGTGAACTCCCTTCCGGAAAAGGCGTGTTGATCGCCAACGCGGGGGCAACTGCGCCATGATCAACCCGAGATGGTGGACACATCCCGGGGCGAAGCCCCCGCACCCCCTGCCGAAGAGCCGCGCGGCTGCCTCTTCGCGCTCTCCCAGCCGCCCCTGATGATCTTCCTCACGGTGATCGGCAGTCTGCTGCTGATGGCCGCGCTGCACGATCTCTTCCTGCTGTGAGCCCCGGAACGGCGCCCGTCCCCGACCCGCCCCCGCGTACGGGGCGCCGGTGCGGGGAGCGTCAGCCGGCCGCTTCCTTGCGCCGGGCCCGGTACGCGGCGACATGCAGCCGATTACCGCAGGTGCGGCTGGAGCAGTAGCGGCGGGAGCGGTTGCGGGACAGATCGACGAACGCGTGCCGGCAGTCCGGTGCCTCGCAGCGCCGCAGCCGTTCCTGCTCGCCCGCCACGACGATGAACGCCAGCGCCATGCCGCAGTCGGCCGCGAGGTGGTCGGCGATCGAGGCGTCCGGGGCGAAGTAGTGGACGTGCCAGTCGTAGCCGTCGTGGTCGGTGAGCTGAGGGGTGGTCCCCGCGGCGGCCACCAGCCGGTTGACGAGATCGGCCGCCGTACGGGCGTCGGGCGCCGCGAAGATCTCCGCGAACCGCCCGCGTACATCCTGTACGGCTCGCAGATCCTTCTCGGCGAGCCCGCCGACGCCGCTGATGAGATGGCGCTCCGCGAAGTCGTACAGCGCCTCGACATCGGCGAGCCCGTCGGTCTGCTCGCTCTCCGGCAGCTCTGACTCCGGTGCGGTGTTCACCAGATCGACCACCGTGTCGAGGGCGATCCGGGTGTCGTGTGGGATCAGCACGCTTCGCTCCCTGGCAATCCGGCGGGCGGGCGCCCGCCGATGGCGGCTGACTCTACTGGCTGGGAGCCGCTCGTCCGGCCCGGAGCGGGGTCCTGGGGCCCCTGGGGCGCCCGGACGGGCACCGGCGCCGTCACCGCGGTGGA
>NZ_JBSHFH010000062.1:0-42128 GCF_053617235.1 Streptomyces sp. NPDC055749
GCGACGGTTCCCTTGCGCGAGTGCTCCTGAACGTCTACTCAGCCAAAGGAAGAGATACGCCCCAGGCCGGTGAACCTTTGCGGTCACAGCACTAGATGCCTGGCGCGAACGCGATCTGCCTGATGCCGCACGAGAGGGATACATGATCGGCATCAACTGGAGCGGACCACGTCTCGTCGGCTGGAGCTTCACCCCGGTGGAAGTTCTCACCCGACTCGCAGCGAGTGATTAGCCCACAGCGCCGTTCAACGCAGATCGCAGTCGCCGCCAACAGATCAGAGCGCGTCCAAGGGTGAGGAACGCCTCGTGGATGTCGACACGTATCTCCCAGCGGATCCGCCGGCGGCGGAACTAGTGCAGATGGGCGAACGCGCGCTCCACGACCCAGCGTTGGGCGCCCAGCCCGGAGCCGTGCTCGATAGTCTTCCCCGCCGACGCGGGGGTGTTCCGGCGTGTTCCCACAGGTCAGAATGCTTCCCCAGGTCTTCCCTGCCGACGCGGGGGTGTTCCGGCGCCGCTCGCGTGCTCACCGCCGGATGCAGTCTTCCCCGCCGACGCGGGGGTGTTCCGTGGACGCGCCAGGCGGCGATCTGTTCGGGCTGGTCTTCCCCGCCGACGCGAGGGTGTTCCGACCCCGCAAGGTCGATCCGGAGGGACGCGGAGTGTCTTCCCCGCCGACGCGGGGTGTTCCGTACAGCGCAGCGTTCAGCGGGTCTTCGAGGACGTCTTCGCCGCCGACGCGGGGGTGTTCCCATCGACATCAACCCGCTGTACTTCACGATCACGTCTTCCCCGCGGACGCGGGGGTGTTCCGGCGCGTACGGGGGGTGTTGGGGCAGTTGACCAAGTGGGACTACGTTCTCGGGCCGGCCATGGTCACGGCGGTAGAGGCGGTGACGACGATGCTCGTCGACACCGCGGTCGCCGACGGCGGCACCCGTATCAGCGTCCACCTGTCCGACCAGGACGGGCAGGCGTGTGTCGTCGCTCTGTCCCACCAGGTAGCACTGACAGCCGGTCACGACACGGAAGACTCCACACCGGCACGGCGAACAACGCCAAACTGGAGTGCCCACCGCACAAGTAGCCCGTAATCGCTCGCGGCAGCCAAGAATCGCTCGATGCCCAGAAGATTCCCGTTCATCGAGAGCACGGCCGCAACGTGAAAGTCTCGGTGCGTATCCACCCCGAGAACAACCTCATCTGCAGAATGTTCAGGGGCAGATCCCGGTGAAATAATCTCTCATCCCCCTCCGTGAGACGCAGCGCCAGCAGTCAACGCCGACTCGACCAAGCGGTCACAAGTGAGAAATTGCAGGTATGCCACGCAAGCCAGTGCTCTAGACACGCTTGTTCGAGTCGACGGTTGAACCCACTGCCACACCCCGAAAACGACACAGGATGGTCAAGACACTTCGGTCCAATATCTCAAGAGCCAGCCCTCGACGCCGCGGCAGTGTTCACCAACATCCTTCCCAGCGACAAGCCTCACAGCCCCTATGAGCGGGGTCCTGGTTGCAGCCGTCCGACCAGGCGGAAGAGCTCCCGGGCCGCGTAGCGTTTGAGGCAAGGGACGATTTCGCGCCGGGCCATGCCCCCCGTGATCCGGGCGCCTGAGCTCCGCAGACGGGTGACCACAATGCGGTGGAGCGCGGCGTTGGCCTGACGGCCGCCGCCCCGGCTGAGATGACGGTACTGCCGGCGTCCCGAGCAGCGCTCGACCGGGCTCACCCCGCACAGAGCGACGAAGGACGCCTCGCTGTCCGGCCGCGCATCCCCGATGCGTGTCTATTCCCTGACCGCCTCCCCCGCAGGCCGACGGCGGAGTGGCTTCGAAGCAGGCGACGCACTGGACACAGTCGAACTGAACATGCCCGTTCTCCTTCCGCTCCGATGACGTGTCGCGTTGCCGGCACCGGGCCCCGTCGGGCGGTCAGAAACGTGAGGACGCCATAACAATCGGCAGGCCCCTATCGGGACACACCACGCCGGCCCGGCACCAACAACGCACCATCCCCGGCCAACGGCCGACACTGTGAAACCAGGACACCTCGGTCAGAAACCCCATGAGTCAGACCCCGGACCCGGGACAGCACCCGCCTATACTCCCGACCCTCTCAACGCATCGACCCCCAATATTCAAACCTGACCGTCAATCGAGAACATTCGACAGCTGACGCCCAGTACCGACAGTGCATGCGCGAACAAGACCACCGTCTACGCACATTGCGACAGGTCTTCTCGGCCACGGAGCCACCTCCACAGCCTGTTCGACACGGGTGCCTGGTCCGCCCGCGCGGTCATCTCGGCGACCGGGAACCTGATGGCGGCGGCCCTTTGTCCCTGCCGTCCCCGGCAGCGAGACCTTCGCCGGCCGTCAGCTGCACACCGTGCAGTTTCCCTGATGGGCGTCAGGCCAGGCTTGGCATGAACCCGCCCGTGGGCGGTGCCGAAGCCCAGCAAGTGGGCCCAATTAATCACCTCGGTCAGTTCGTCAACGGACAGGACAGCTGCGCCACCGGCTCGTTCGGCGTCTGCGCACCAGTCAGCCATGGGCCAGGATCGGTGACCCCGTCGGCTATGTCGATCACCCGGGCCGAGAGGGACGGGGGCGCTGAGCCCGGCTTCACCGGGCCCGTCCACGACACACATGGTGAGCCTGGGCGGTACCCATGCCTCGCCCCTGGCCACCTCTCCGAAGGCAATCACCACAAGATCATCAATATCAGCGGTGAGCATTCACGCAAGAAGCACATGACCTTGTCCAACTGTGATGATCATCATTCGGAATCTTCCCTTCCGTTCACAGCTGTTCCACAGTTCGGCCGTAGTGTCTCTCGATGATCTTGCCTACCGGCAAGATCGGAAAGGACCACAAAGCCGTGTCCAGATACACAACCGGGCGCTCCCGCCTGAGACGCCACAGGGGCCGAATAGCCCTGGCGTCCGCCCTCGTGCTGGCGGCAGAAGCCGTCTTGCTGTCCGGTCAGGCGGCCGTCGCCGCGCCGGATGATTCGACTACCAGTGCCTCTACTGCCAAGTCCCCGTCCAAGGCGGAGATGTGGAAGTCCGACCTGGCTTGGGCGGCCAGTCACGCCAAGGGCTCGAAGGCTTGGGCGATCACTCAGGCGAAGAAGACCGGGAAGAAGGTCGTCGCCACCGACGAGACGACCCCCACCGAGTACACCGTCGCCAACCCGGACGGCACCCTGATCACCGAGTTGACTGCCGGCCCCGAGCGGGTCTGGAAGAACGGCACTTGGCAGAAGGTCGACGTCACCCTCGCCAAGGGCGCCGACGGGGGCATCGCTCCGAAGTCGCACCCCAACGGTCTTCGCCTGGGTGGCAAGGCCGGCGCGCTGCCGAAGTCGCTGCGTGCCGCGCAGGACGATCCTGCCCGTGACCTGGTCACCCTCGGAAGCGGCGATGACAAGGTCACGTTGCAGTGGAAGGGCGGCCTCCCGGCCCCCGAACTGGACGGCACTCGCGCCCGCTACAGGAACGCCGTGCCCGGTGCCGACGTCATCGTCGAGGCCACCCGCACCGGCTTCGAGCAGTTCGTCGAGATCGACGAGCGGCCCGCCGGCGCCTACTCCTACACCCTGCCGGTGCAGGCCAAGGGTCTGAAGGCGAAGGCGAACAAGGACGGTTCGGTCACCTTCACCGACTCCGAGACCGGTGCAGAGCGGGCCACAATGCCTGCCCCGGTCATGTGGGACGCGGCCGTCGACAAGACCTCCGGCGAGCACACGAACCGGGTCCGCGTCGACATGGAGGTCGTCGACAAGGGTGCCGGCAAGATCGACCTGGTCGTCACCCCGGACGCGGAATTCCTCGCCGACCCGAAGACTCAGTACCCGGTCACCGTCGATCCCTCGACCTCGGCGCTGTCGAACACCTTCGACACCTACGTGCAGCAGGGCGAAACCGTCGACTGGTCCACCGACACCGAACTCGACCTCGGCAACCCCGGTACCAAGAACCCCGACGGCACCCCGCGCACCGCACGCTCCTTCATCACGTGGAACACCACACCGATCCAGGACGCGCTGATCGTCGACACCAACCTGGCGTTGTGGAACTTCCACTCCGGCAACACCGACTGCACCGCGCAGAAGTGGACCGTCTGGGACACCAGCGCCCCGTCCACGTCCTCGCGCTGGACCGCGCAGCCCACCTGGAAGCAGGAGTACCACTCCTCGACGCAGACCAAGGGAAACCCGGACTGCGCCGCCACCCAGCCCGACGGTGTGATCAACGCGGACGTCGACACGCTCGTCCAGTCCTGGGCCTCCGCCAAGGTCACCCGCGGCCATATGGGCCTGCGCGCGGCCACTGACGACGTCAAGGCATGGAAGCGGGTCAACTCCGCGAACAACGCGGCCAACCAGCCCAAGTTGTCCGTCACCTACAACTACCGCCCCTCGGACGGCACGAACCGACAGGCAGGCGCACCCTTCAAGTCGTACGCGGGCGTGTGGGCGGTGAACACCACCACCCCGACACTGCGGGACACCTTCACCGACCCGGACGGCGACAAGGTCAACGGCACCTTCCAGGTCTACGACGCCGCCACCAACACCCCGATCACGACGCCCTCGGGCGAGGGCTTGATCGTGTCGGACTTCGTCGACTCCGGGAAGCCGGCCTCCGTCACCGTCCCGGCCGGACAGCTCCAGGACGGTAAGACGTACAAGTTCCGCACCAACGCCTACGACGGCACGCACTACAACCTCAGCTGGTCCCCCTGGACCCAGTTCGTCGTCGACACCACCGCACCCGGTGAGCCGCAGTCCATCACCTCGGCCACCTACCCGGAGAACTGGGGCGGCGGCGCCGCCGGTGTCCCGGGCACCTTCGACGTCATCACCGGCGCCTCGGACGCCTACCAGGTGCAGCACCGCCTGGACCCCTACGATGACGACGCCGCCGACTACGGCTGGTCCACTGTGCAGACCTCCACCGGCACGGCGAGGGCCGTGGCCCCTGATGCTTCCTACACGGTTGCGCCCGCGGCGGACGGCAACCACGTGACGCAGACCCGCACGATCGACAGGGCCGGGAACGTCGGCCCGATCAAGGACTACGGGTTCACGGCCGGGACCCGGGACTACAACCGCGCACAGAAGATCGACATCACGCTCCCAGCCAACGAACCCAGTTCGCAGCAGCCGGAGCCGTCCGATCCTCCGCAGCCCGCTTGGGCAGACTGGAAGCAGGGCAGCCAGGCCCGCACCTTCAAGACTGGCGACGGCACCCAGGTCACCGTCACCCCGAAGGACCAGGCATCTGAGGAGTTCACCAGGAAGGCCGCGCAACAGCGCAATGCCCGCGCCGGCTCGTACCCGGACCCGGTCGTCACGGATGCCTGGTGCCAGCCCAGCCTTGCCGGTGCCGCACAGAAGTCGCTGATGACCCGCACCGAAGCCTGCGTCTTCTACGACATCGGCTTCATCGCGGAGACCAAGTTCGAAGACGGTGTCGTACCGGTGAAGTACCAGGCGAACTTTGAGGTGCACTTCCAGGTCAAGACCGACGCCCACGGCGACGCCATCAAGACGTGGGTGCAGATCAATCCGGTCTACAACGACTTCCCTGGCAATGAGCGTGCAATCGTTATGGGTTCCGGCGACCCGGACGCCTGGTTCGACTCGATGTGCCTGAGCGACGGTTGCAACACCGGCGGCGACAGCCAGCGGCAGAACTTCGATTTCTTCGGCGACCTCACCTGGAATGGAGGCATGAACGGCAACGAGCCGGTCGACACCCATATGGCCACTGGCACGGCCGACCACAAGTGGAACGGTCAGGTCGCAGGCATCGGCTCCAAGGACGCAGATGTGTCCAAGGAGCTCCCGGTGACCTTCCAGGGAAGGCCCGATACCGATGTGCCAGCGCCTCCGGGGCTGAATGGACGCCCGGGCGAATGGCGGGATGACTATGGTGTCTGGCAGCCGCAGGCGCTGATCGTGACCTGTGACAAGGTCGCCTCCTACGGCGCCCCGGGTTGTGTCCTGGCCCAGTACGCCCCAACGTACAAGTTCAACACCGCCGCCTACCCGGAGGCAGCCGCGCACGCCTGGTTGATCCAGAACAAGTCGAAGGTCAAGGGCCTCGGGCAGAGCTTGGCCGATCCGCTTCAGTACCTGCCGCCGGCGGCCCGGAACAAGCAGAGTTACGACCCGCAGAAGAGTCGCGATGCGATGTGCACCCGCTACGGGGGGCCGAGGGCTGCGAGCACCGGGTGGGTTCCGCGCAAGACGTTCCTGCCGCATCCGAAGACGGCCTTGCATCACGTCGGTGTGCACTTTGACGAGGTCAACTGCGACGAGTTCCCCTTCGCCTCGACGTATCAGTCCGCTGGTATGAAGGCGATCAACGGTGGTAAGAACGAGGCCCCGAACGGTGGCGCGGACTGCATGCAGACCGTGTCCGCCACCACGGACGACGGAAGCATCCACTTCCTCGACGACACCCGTTACGACGCGCCGTCGTTCACCGAGAACTGCGGCCGGTCCTCGATGTCCGGTGACGTCAACCAGGGATCAATGCAGCCGTTCGGTACGTTCGCTAGGCAGATGCGGCTCTTGGACGAACAGGCGTATTTCCTGGATCCGGGCAACGCATGGTTCAAGGGGTGTGACACTTCGAAGGCAGAGCTGGTCTGCAGCATGACGAAGCCGTAATCCGGCCGCGGCGCAGCTCATGGGGCCCACCCCGGCGGGGGTGGGCCCTACCCAACGTTCAGTGCACAGGCCGCCAGTCGGCGAAGGTCTCGTCCAGCCCCGGCGGTCCCTGCGGGTCTTGCCAGATGAGGCAGCCGTAGACGATGCCAGGCACCTTGTAGCCCATTAGGTCAGCCGGGCCTTCAACTAGGGTGCGGTTTACGGCTTCCAGGTAGGCGGCGATTGACGGATACAGCGGCTTCTCCATGAGCATGCCCTCGTAGCTGCTCCACTCACCCAGGCCATCAGCTGACAGGTACAAGCCGGTGTCGGTTGCTTCGGCGTAGTTACCGAAGGGAGCAACCCACTGAGCGCCTTCCCAGAAGTCCTTGCCGTGGGGGTCGAAGCCGGCCAGCCGCGGCCGGATGGACCGATCGGGAGTGAGCAGCAACCCGTGGGGCAGGAACCGCCCGGTGTGCACCTCGCCCTCTTCGTCGTACTCTTCAAGGTCGAGTTGGCGCACCCCACCGGCCATCGCCCACAGGGCGACCAGTTCGGGCGGGAAGCCGTACCCGCAGTGCCGCATGAGATGACCTTCCGCTTCCTCGATCTCGGCCCCGGAGATCGGAGGCAAGATCGAAGCGTGCGAGGTAGGGGCGTTCACGCGCAGCCACTCGGTCAACTGCTGCCAGGCGGAGGCCGTCCGCCCTGTATGTACGGTGTCCATACTCCGGATCCTACGCAAAGTGCACTTCCGCCCTGTGGCAGCAAACCGGCTTCAGTGAAGCGGCACGGCCCCACCCGAGCCACTGAGTTCACGGAGGCGAGGGGCCTGGTGCCCGTGGATCGGCGTCCAGTGCTCGAAGGCGTCACCCAGGCCAGGATTCTCGGGGTTGTCCCAGAGCAGGCAGCCCCACACGATGCCAGGCACGTCGGCGCCCATCAGGTCTGCCGGACCTTCGGTCACCGTTCGGTGGACGGCTTCGAGGTAGGCAGCCATCGACGGATATTCAGGTCTCTCCACCGGCTCATCCATGAGCGACCATTTTCCGACGCCGTCGGTGCCAACATAGTGGCCTTGCAAGGGCCCCGCTTCGTCTCTCGTGAGCCACGGAAGCACCTGGGCGCCACCCCACCCGTCGCGCTCACCGTACGCGTGGACCCTCGGCCCCAGCGCCTGGACCGGGGAGAAGATCACTCCGCCGGGCAGGCAAGCCCCGGAACCGACCTCACCCTGCTCGTCGGCCTCGATGTGCTGGTGCTCCACGCCACCGCACAGTCGCCATAGAGCGTCCAGCTCCGCAGGCAGCCCGAACCCGAGGTACTGCTTCAGCCGGGAGTCGGCGGTGGCGATCTCTTCGTCCGTCGCGGGCGGCAGGAAGGATGCGTACGAGGTGGGAGCGTGCTCGGCGAGCCAGGCGGTCAGGACTTGCCAAGCCGCTGCGACCCGTTCACCTTCATCATTTGATTGAACAGACATTCGGCCACGCTACAAGAAGCCAAACCCGTACTCCGAAAACTCTATCCGGGCGAGGACTTCGTCCGGAAGGCCGCGCAACGGCACAGGCAGGACGTGGGTTTGTCATCGCCGGCCCCGCTTCTGCGTTGTCTGGGGGCAGCAGGCCGGACCTGCTGCCAATGCCCGAACAAGCGGAGCTACAACCCGCAGAAGAGCCACGACGCGATGTGCACCCGCTACCAGGGGCCGAAGTCGGGAAGCATCGGATGGATTCCTCGCAAGAGGTTCCTGCCCCGTCCTCTGTCGGGTGCCGTTCGACCGCCGAAGGCTAGGGGCATGCCTGGATAGACTTGATGTTGGCGCGGCCTGCTGCCCCACCCCTACGCCGTGCTCGGCTACCGCAAGGACGGCTGGCCCATCCGCCCCATCCTCGGTGCGTCCGAGGGCGACCCCGCGCAGCCCCCGGTCCAGCCGGTGCGGACGTTCTCGCAGGACGAGGTGTCGCAGCTCCTGGCGCGTGATAAGCAGCAGGGCGGCCGATCTGCGGTCAACGAGTCCCCGACCCAGCTCGGCTTTGCGAAGCCCGAGGACCTGGCGAGCTTCGTTCAGGCTCAGAAGGCCGCCGAGACTGCGCAGCTCACCGAGGTCGAGCGCCGGGAAAAGGCCGCTGCCGAGCGGGCGACGGAGGCTGAGCAGCGCATCGCGACGGCAGCCGCACGGGAGCGGACAGCGGAGCGCCGGGCTGCGCTCGTTGGTCTCGGTGCGCTCGGGGGCGACTTGGTAGACGCGGAGGCGCTGCTGCGTGTCGCGGTCCCTGAAGACGCGGACGAGAAGGCCGTGGGCGAGGCTGCTGAGGCGCTGAAGAAGAGGCGTCCGACGCTGTTCGGAGGCCAGGCGGAGGAGACGACGCCCGCGCCGGGTGGGTCTCCCGCAGGTGGACCGCCGCCGCGCCGCTCAACCGCACCGAAACCTGGTGCCAACGGAATTGACATGGCGAAGCGGCGCGGGTGTATCTCGGAGTGATCACCTTGAGGTGACCACAGCTTCAACCCACCGGCGGGCAAAGCCGGATCGGGGACCACGCCCCTACCTCTTCCGTGGACGGCACCATCATTGGGTGAGTGCGCGGCAAGCATCCGCGACCGTCCACAGGAGGCAGGGGCTTTGTCTATCCAGCCCATCTCTCGGTCGGCGACGTACACCGCGAACCGTGACTGGCTCGCGTCGCTGCACGGCACCGACCAGACCGAAACGATCACTCTCGACCTGTCGAAGTTCACTGCGGGAACACATACCTTCGCGTCGACCGACATCAGCCAGCCGTACTCTCCTGTCACCTTCGGCATTGCAGTCGGGCGGATTACGGCCTCCGGCCTGTATGGGCCGTTCGACAAGGCCGCCGTCGACGGGCGGCAGGTCCTGGCAGGCCACGTCTTTGCCGAGGCGTATTTCGCTCCCGGTGCCACGAAGTGCCCGGCAGCGATGCTGTGGCACGGCGTCGTGAAAGCCGCCAAGGTGCCTGGCGGCATCGTCCCTGCCGACGTGACGCTCTCGTCCACGTCCGCTCAGATCCGGTACGTGTGAGGAGACCACGATGACCATTCAGGACCTCCTCAAGGACGTGTCGGTCAAGGACTTGACCAGGTTCGCTCGTGCCATCCCGACCCCGGACGACTTCCTGCTCACCAACCTGGTGTTCCCGGCGCTGAAGGTGAACGAGGTGAAGTGGCGGATCAGGGACAACGGCCGGTACGTCAACGTCGCCAAGTACCGGGCCTACGACGCCAGCGTGCCGTTCGCATCCCGCGAGGCGTGGTCGACCGTCCGCGAAGGCGCTCTCGCCGAGATGGGTCAGAAGCTCGTCGTCGGCGAGCAGGAGCAGCTGCTCCTCGACGCTGAGCGCGGCGCCAACCAGGACAGGCTGATCGAGCTGCTTTACGACGACGTGGAGCGGCACGTCGAGGCAACGCACGGTCGCCTTGAACTGGCGGCGGCCGACGTTCTGCTGGACGGCAAGCTGTCGATCGCGGAGAACAACTACATCAACGAGGCCGACTACGGGATGCCCGCGGCGAACATCGTCACCGCACCGGTCCTGTGGTCCGATCCGACGTCGGACCCCCTCCGGGACGAGCTTGGGTGGCTTCAGCACCTGGAGGACCTGGGTGTGCCGGAGCCGGAGTTCGTTCTGACGTCGAAGAAGTGCTAGAGCCACGTCGCAAACAACGCCGCATACCGGGCTGCGTTCTGGTCCAGCGTGTCCCCGTCGACGACGCCGACCACGACCCTCACCCCGGCGCAGGGCCAGTCGGTGCGCGACACCTTCGGACTGCCAAAGGTCGTGTTCTACAAGGCGCAGGTCCGCGTCGACGGTGTGTCGACGAAGGTTCTGCCTGACAACAAGTGGATCTACATCCCGCCGCAGCGCGACAAGTGGGCCCAGATCCAGTGGGGCCGCACCTGGGACTCCCTGAACCTCACCAGGGGCACGAATCCGGAGATCCTGCGGGAGGACGCACCGGGTCTGATCGTGACCCGTGGTATCCAGACCGACCCCGGCCAGATCTGGACGAAGGTCGCTGCCGCGGCGATGCCGGTCATGCACACCCCGGATGCGCACCTTGTGGCAACGGTGATCTGAGGTGTCTCGACGACTGTGCACAGCGGTGCATCTGGTGGACCCCGTGACGCGCGAGCACGTGGTTCTCCTGCCTGGTGAGGAGCCTCGCGAGGCGCTGGCCGAGCTGATCACGAGTCCGGGACCTTGGCAGGACGACGGCTACCCGGAGGTGATTGAGGTACCGACGATGAGTGAACCGGACGCGGTCATCGTCTCCTCGGAGCCGGAGCCGGAGGAAGCGGAGGCGGTGAAGACCGTACGCCGCCGGAAGCCCGTGAAGACCGAGGCAGACCTCGCGTAACGCTGCCCGCCCGGGCCCGACACCCCCCGTGGTGTCGGGTCGGTCCAATCCCACAGGGAGACCGCGTGCCGCCCGAAGTCCTGGCATGGCTGCTTGCCCAGCTCGGCCCCAACACCGACACCACCGACCTTGCCGCACGCTACGCACGCCTCGGGGCGGCGAAGGCTGTGGCCGGCGAGGTACTGGCCGAGCGCCGGGCCCGCCTCCTCGCCGATCCTCTGCGCATCACCGTGCCCGGCGCCGTCACCCTCGACCAGAGCGCCAACCTTGCTGGCCTTGAACGCCAACTGGCCGCGCTCCCCTCCATGCTCACGCCAGACGAGGCGGTGACGGCGGGCTCCACCGAAGACATCACCGTGGCGCAGTTGGTGCGCCGCTTCGGGCGGTCCTGACCATGCCGTACGAGTGGCCGCCGCTCACCCCCGGCGATCCTGACCAGTTGGCGCGGCGGGTCGCCGCCGTCCTCGAAGACGCCTGGCAGCGGCTTGCGGACAAGCAGACGGCGGTGACAGTCGCGATCACGGCGCGATGGAGGCTCCCATACGTTCTCGCAACGCTGGAGGAGTTCAAGGATGCGATCTGCGATTTCCACAGGCGTATGGATAACGAGGCACGGGCGTTCGTCGGGCGTCAGCTCCCGCACCTTTACCAAGAGGGCGCGGTACGGGCCGCCGATCAGATCGGGGAACGCTTCGCCTGGACGCTGGCACACTCCGACGCTCTCCAGTCGCTGGCCTCCGACAGCTACGGCGACTTCCTGCGCCGGTCGCAGGAGGCCAGACGGATGGCAGAGCAGTGGTACCGACAAGTGAGGGCCATCGCCCGTACGGAAGTCCCGCTCCTTGCCGCTGGGAACACCACGGCGGTGCAGGCAGCGAAGGAGCTCGCCGACAAGGTGGCCGCGCAGGGCCTCAGCCACGTCGTGTACCGCAACGGGGCCCGCATCCCGGTCAGGGCCTGGGCGGACTCAGCGACCCTGGCTAAAAGTGCCGTCGCCTACAACGCGGGCACCCTCAACAAGAGCCGCGAGGCAGGAGTTAGGTACGTAGAGGTGTTCGACGGCTTCGACTGCGGCTGGGTATCCCACCGTGACCCCGACAAGGCCACAGGGACACTGCGTCAGCTGGAGGCGGCGGAGTGGCCGATCTCCCATCCGCGATGTCGACGAGCCTTTGGGCCGCGCCCGAATATGGCGCGCGAAGCCGTCGGCGTTGGCGAGCCAGGAGCGTCGCTCTGATGGCTGGGCGGTTGAGGCCCGGAAGAGGCGGAACGCCCCTATCCCCGGCGTTCCCGGTCCAGGACACGACAACGGAGGCAGGCGGGTTGAGGACGCGACCTGTCTGGCAGAGCTCGGCATCGGGACACGGAGGTAGACATTGAGCTGATGCGCTTCTGGGCTACCAACCAGGTCACTGCTCGTGATCGCTGAACTGTGGTCGTCGCCGCCAGTGTCTACAGAACGGTGCTCCGAGGTGCCAGCGAATGTATTGCTAGTGATGCCGCCGCCCGCCACGACTGAGCCGGAGGCGCGATTATGAATGGTCACTGCCTGTCGGACAGAGGGCCCGCCGTCTCCCTTTCGAGATCGGCTGACCCTTGTGGATGCCGATCCCGTAGCAACTTTCCTGTGCTTGCGTCGCTCCCTCAAGCGCGCAAGTACGAAGGTCAATAGGGCACTTGAAGAGACCAACGCACGCGGATGCCAGGGCACCCACCCAGCCAACGATCAACTCAGTTGTCATCGCGTCTTCCCTCGCTCGCACAGGTACGTACTACTCCCGGCTGTGAGTAGCGTTGCTAAGGGCTGTCCCGTTAACAGAGTCCCGGGCGAGGCAGCTGGTGCGACTTGCTACGGTTGTCCGTCTTTGGATGGCCTGGACGTGCAGTGGGCCTCGGATCGAATGGAGGCTGGGCGATGCGGTTTGCCTGCCGGAACTTTGGACTGTCGGATCTGCCACGGCGTGGTCTCGCCCCACACGAGGCTCCCCTGGAGGTTCTCCTTCTCGACATCGAGGCCGAGCTGTCCATCTGGGAAGGCGGCCGGGCGGTGTGGTCCGAGAAAGCGTTCCCTGTGGCTGAACTGGCGTACCACTTGGCGCTCTGGCTCCAGAGCCCGGCCGCCGGCCAGGAGGACTTCGGGCTTGACTCGATGCAGGCGGAGCCGGGCCTGATCCGCATCGTGGGCTCCGGTGAGGGCTGGCGGACTGGCTCTGTTTTCACGCCGGAGTTCTGGACGGCACCCGTCTCCTGGGATGTTCTCGTGGCGGAGATCTGGCAGTTCGTCGCTTCCGTGCGCGAGGGGGTCGCCGCCATGGGTATCGAGCCCGACTTCATTCCGGAGCTCTGACGGATGCTCCGGCCCGGTCTGGCCGGAGTGGGACGATCTTGGTGTGGCTGGTGTGATCACGGCGTCGGAGCGGTCCTGGAAGACCCGTTCGTTGGGCTGAGCCCGTGCCGCTTCGGCAAGTTGGTGACGGCGCTGCGGCGTGAGGGCGCCGACGAGGTGCGACGGCGACGGCCGTGGGGGGCTGCCGCTGGAGGACCGGGTGCTGCTGGTCGCGGCGTACTGGCGCACGAACTTGACAGTGCGCCAGCTCGCGCCGTTGTTCGGCATCTCGAAGTCCGCGGCAGGCCGGGTAATTGATCAACTCGGGCCGATGTTCGCGCTCCACCCGCGCCAGCGTTTCCGCAAGGACACCGTGCTCATCGTGGACGGCACCCTGGTGCCCACCCGCGACCACACGGTGGCCGAGCAGTCCAAGAACTACCGCTACTCCACCAACCACCAGGTCGTCATCGACGCCGACACCCGCCTGGTCGTCGTGGTCGGACGCCCCCTGCCCGGCACCCGCAACGGCTGCAAGGCATGGGAGGAATCAGGCGCCAAAGCCGCCGTCGGCAACACGATGACGATCGCCGACGGCGGCTACCCGGGCACCGGCCTCGTGATGCCCCACCGGCGCCGCAAAGGCGAGGAGTTGCCCGACTGAAAGCAGGCGCACAACAAGTCCCACAAGCAGGTCCGCGCCCGCGTCGAGCACACCTTCGCGCGCATGAAGAGCTGGAGAATCCTGCGCGACCGCCGATTGAAAGGCGACGGCGTACACCACGCCATGCTCGGCATCGCGCAACCGCACAACCTCGCCCTCTCAGGATAGGCGACCGGGCCGAACAGCCGCTGACCTCGCCCTTGCCGACTCGAAGATCACTTGCGGGACAAGCCTTAGGACAGTTCAACAAACCACACTCAAAGGCCGCCCACCCCGCAAACCAGGCAACTGCCCGCACCGGGATGATCTTCAGCTACGAAAATCTTGCCGGAGCCACGTTCACTTGCACGCCGACACGAGGTCACCCAACCGCAGGTGGCGGGAATCCGCCTCCGAGTGTCCACGTCTCGTTCACTTCCCACCCCAAATGGCTTCCGATTAGTTGCTGTTGGGCCGAGTCATGGCAGGTGGGCCACGAAAGCGGAGTCTTCATCTTCGATTCCACTGAGCATGGCAACTGGCCTCGCGGAGCAACTTGCTAAGCGTAACGCTTGTTACAGGCAGGCGGGTTGCCGCCAATGTGTTGACTTCTTAACTCCGCTCGAAAGAATCAACCTGCTTGATCAAGAGCCTGCTGCGCCACTATCTCAAACGTGGCACCCAGGGGTCCGATTTGTCAGGCACATGCCAGCACGTGAATCTACTGGAAGGCATCACTCCATGAGCACGCTGAAGTCGAGGATCGCCAAGACGCTGCTGGTCGCTGCTACTGCTGCAGCCCTGTCGGCAACCATGAGCACCTCTGCACTCGCTTCCAACCAGGGCAACGCGTACGGCGACAACGGCTTGGGCTACGGATACTTCGAGAGCACCGGCGACTGGTTCTACATCAACGACACCAAGGCTGACGGCCACTCTGCCGTGCTCGTCTGGGAAGCCAGCGGCGGCCGATCGAACGACGAGTGGGACACCGACGGCTCCAACAACGGCTGGACTGCTGTCAACCGCGACCTGCCCGAAGAGGACACTGTCCAGTACCGCGTGTGCTGGGGAGAGTGGTCTACCCAGTACATCAACTACGACAGCTGCGGCGCATGGGAGACTGGCAGAGTCAGCGGCTGATACCGGCGGTGCCGGTCGCAAGCCGTGGCCGGCACCATCGCCTCCCTGTCTTGAGTTCGCTGAGAATCAACGTATCGCTTCCCGCGATCTGGCCCTTTCGCCGCTGGCGCGAGCACGGGCTGCTCGACGAGTTCCACGATCCGGCTGCGCGGGCGGGTCCGGGAGCACGAGGGCCGCCAGGTAGAACCTGTCTCGGTCACCACCGCGAACACCGGCGAAGCGGACGCCGCCTTGGTCCCGCTGTTCCGACTGCGCCGCCTGCACAGCGACGTCACCCTCGTCAGGCCAACGAACCGGAAAGCACAACCGAAGCGGTCAGCGCACTGCGCCGACAACCGGTTTCGGGAGCCGCGAAATACCTCACCCTGATCATCAAGATCGACCGGCGAGGCACTCGCTACGTGCTCGCAGTCGTCCCCTGCGACCGGCGTGTGGACCTCAACGCCATCCGCACGCTTTAGCAGCCCGCTACGTCGGATTCAGCGACGCAGCCACGGCCGAGCGACTCGCCCATGCCGTCCCCGGCGCCGTCCTGCCGTTCAGCTTCGACCCCGAACTTGAACTCGTCGCAGACCCGAACGTTGTTGCCCAGCCCTGCCTCTACTTCAACGCCGCCCGCCTTGAACGCTCGCTGGCCGTCACCGGCGCGGACGACACCAGACTCGCCGGGCAGCGCATCGAACGCATTACCAGTCCGATCTCGAACTGACACACCTCACAGCTGGCCTATCCGGCCCCATCCCGACGTTGCCGCCACTCTCATAAACGGTCGTTTCTGAGAGAAACCGGGATTGGATGCCTCGCGCCGCCGAGTACACCCGGCGTCTTGGCGTACTCGGCGGCGCGAGGAGTGGTTCCTGGCTCGTGGGCGGTGGGGGTCAGCCGGGTGTGAGCTGGCGGTCGATGACGGTCATCCTCTCTTCGAGGGTGGCGGGAACTTCGTGGATGTCGGCGGTGATGCTGGCATTGGTGAGGGTGGTGCGGACGGTGTCGGGTGGTGTGTCGGCGAGGCGGACGCGGGTGCCGTTGAGGGTGACGGGGAGCCCGGCGCTGTCGAGGGCGGCGAAGGCTCCGGCCCAGTGGTGGGTGTCGACTTCGCAGGTGGTGGTGCCGATGATCTCGGCTTCGGTTCCGCTGGCGACGGCGTGTCCGTGCGACATGAGGATGAGCCGGTCGCACTGCTGGGCTTCTTGCATGTAGTGGGTGGTGACCAGGACACCGGTGCCGTTCTCGGCCTGCTCGTGGACCGCGTCCCACAGACGGGCCCGGGAAAGCGGGTCGACGCCGGAGGTGGGTTCGTCCAGCACGAGGAGTTCGGGGTGGTGGCCCAGACCGATGGTGAATGCCAGCCGGCATTGCAGGCCCAGGCCGATCTCGCCGACCAGGCGGTGCTCGACCGCCGTCAGGGCCGGTTCCAAGGCGGGAGGATCGGCTTGGAAGGCGGCGGGGGCGAAGGAGATGTTCTCGGCGACGGTTAGGGTCTGCCACAGCCCCAGCCCCTGGGGGACGTAGCCGAGGCGGCCGCGGGTGGTGCGGTCAGGGGTACGCCCGAGGCCGTGACGTTGCCTTCGGTGGGGATGATCAGTCCCAGCAGGAGGCGGATGAGGGTGGTCTTGCCCGCGCCGTTGGCGCCGAGCAGGCCGACGATCTCGCCGGGACGCACGTCCATGGTGACGGTGTCGACTGCGGAGAAACTGCCGTACCGCTTGGTGACGGTCTCGGAGCTGATGAGGATCTCGGCCATGTCAGGACTCCTGCTGGGTGGCGAGGGTGAGGGAGATGACGGTGTCCTCCATGTCCGCGTGGATCGGCTCCTCGCCGGTGCGCGCGGGGCCGGAGTGCCAGGAGCGGGTGGCCCTCCCGCGCCTCCAGGACAGCTCGGCCGGCCCGGCGGGAGCGTCGCCGGAGGTGAGGGTGCCGGGGGCGTGGGCCAGGACGTCGGCGGGAGTGCCGGAGGTGAGGGCGCGTCCCTGCTCGATCGAGGACCAGGCAGGTGGAGGCGCGTTCGGCTTCGTCGAGGTAGGCGGCTCGGTGGTGGCCACCGAGCAGCCGGAGACTGCGAGGCCGCCCGACAGGTACTGATCGAGATGTCCAAAGGCGTGGGTTCGAGCTTTCCGGAGGTGGCTCGAAGTCGAACCGACGGGTGGTGCAGCCGTCACCGTACCCGGGTGTGCCCGGGTTTGCCCGAGCCCGCCGAACCGGCGTTACCCGAACAGTGAGTTGGGCAGAATGCCAAGCATGGATCAAGCCTTAGCGGCTCTGCTCGGCGCCGTTGTGGGATCTGCCGGAACCGCCGCCGCAGCGACCTTCACTGGGCTCTCTGCTCGGTGGCAGGTGCGCACGCAGGGCGCCCTGCAGCACAGGCAAGTGCAACGACAAGCCCGCCGGGAGGCATACAGCGCTCTTCTGGCCGACGCATCGCGTGCTCGGGACGATCTGTCCTCCGTGTGGCACCGGCTGCGTGGCGAACGCGCCGACATCAACGAGATTAGGCAGCTGCTCGACCAGAGCAAGAGCTCCGTGCATGCCGCGCAGCGGGCCGGGGCGACAGTGGCGGTCGAAGGGCCGCCTGCCGTTATCGATGTCGCACGCACGCTGCTGGACGACCTTGCTGTGCTCTACGCCGTTCTGGCGGCCTACAGCGCCTGCCGCGCTGCACATGAGGACCCCACCGAACACATAGCGACCTGTGCCCGACAGCGCCACCAGGTACGCATGGACATAGATGCCTTCGCAACCGCTGCACAAGCCGCGCTCAGCGACCGAGGGCTGGAAGGACGAAGGCTGTGACTCAGGATTCCAGCAGGGAGCACCTTGACTGGCTCCAGCATGTCTTTGCGGAGCGCACCCACATAGAAGTTGGGCCGAGCGACAGCCCCTGGGAACACGGCATGGCCTCCATCCACGCTGCACTCGTAGCCAGCGAAATACACCGGCGTTACGACGTCCCGCTGCGCATTTCCTGGGAATGGCTCCTAACCCTTACTCCAGAAGAGATCGCCATCCAGCTCGCCTCCGCATCCAACGAACGTGGGCACGGGGCGCACGACGTGACGGGCTGAGAAGCACCGGCAGCGGCTTGGAACAGTTGTGGAACGCGCAGCGTCGCACCCGCCCGGCCATGCCTCCACCGTACGCGCGCAGAACGGGAGGCGGGCGACTCGTTCTCCGACCAGGGACACGGACACAAACGTCTGCGCGCGCGAAGTGGGTGGCTATGACGGGCTGCGGCGCGCGTCAGGAGCGGGTTCGCGACGCTGGCCGGGCGCCGAGCGCAGTGACGGCCCACCCAGTTCGGTCCCAGGCAGCGCGGTCGAGGGTGCAGCGGGCGTCGATCACGGCCGGGGTGGCCATGTGGTTGACGAGCGTGGCCGGGTCCGCGTGCCGGCATTGCTCCCAACCGGGCAGGTGCAGAAGCACGTGTGCACCGTCGAGGGCAGTTCGACGAACGCACCCGCAGGGCATCTGGCTGCACCAGACTCATCGCTCCGGCCTTCGTACTGTCAAGGCCCTATGTGACGGAACGCAGGATCGGGCGAAGGGCGCCCTCACGTCAGGAACTCAGCCGACACCGTCTCCAAGTTCGACCGCGGACGAGAACACCAAGTCCAGTTCAACGCAGCCGATTTCGACTGGATACGTTCCTCGTCCTCGCTGTTCAAGTGCGCGCTGAAGACCGGATGCACGCTGACGCTGGTGCGTTGAGTCTCTCCCTGTCGGAGTCAACTTGCCCTGTGCAATCATCACTTGATTCGGTTCGGGGCGGTAGAGGGGTGGCACCGTGCAAGCGAGGCTGCAGGGCCGGCGGCAGTGGGTTCTCCCGGTGTCCCTTGCTGTCGCATCGTCTCTCGGGATGCTCGGGGACCTTCTCTTCGGGGTGGGGCTCCCGCCGCTGCTCGCCAGTGGGGTCCTGATCGTCGCCATGGGCCTGGTCGCGGGCCTGACATTCGCCGGTGAGCGCCGGGCGGTTGCCCTGGTGGGCGACGCGGCGGCGGACCGCCGTCACGTGGACCAACTGAAACCCGCTCCCGTGCTTGTGGGCCGCGTCGAACTCGTCCAGGCACTCTGCAGCACCCTGCGGGACGTCGGGCCAGCGCAGGGTGCGATCAACACCGCAGACCCGACGCAGGGTCGCGCCAACGTCGTCGTACTGCACGGTGCTGGGGGGACTGGGAAGACGACCCTGGCCACGTACGCCGCCCACCAGGTCAAAGCCTCGTATCCCGACGCGCGTCTCTACATCGACCTGCGGGGCGATGACAACGGTGTCCGCAGCACCGACGCGCTGGAGCACTTTCTGCGCAGCCTGGGGGTAACGCCCACTGAGATCCCCGGCCCCGTCGGTGACCGGGCCGCCATGTTCCGGTCGCTGGTGGGTCCGTTGCGCGCCCTCGTCTTCCTGGACAACGCGAAGTCGACGGAACAGATCCGCCCGCTGATCCCCGCCGGACCGGGCTGCGCAGTACTGATCACCAGCCGCCGCCGACTCACCATCGGAAACATCAGCCACCGTGGGATGGTGCGTGTCTCCCTGCCAGAGGAGGACGAGGCGCTCGCCGTGCTATCCCACTACGCCGGCCGCGAGCGGGTGTTGGAAGACCCGGCGGCCGCTCTCAAGATCGTCCAGTTCTGCGGACGGCTGCCGCTCGCACTGGAGATCACCGGAGCACGGCTGAGCTCCCGGCCGGATCTCACACTCAACCGGATGTGCGCTCGGCTCGACGACGAGAGATCACGTATCGGCGAGCTCAGATACGACGACGCCAGCCTCCAGGCATGCCTCCTGATCAGCTACCGGGACCTGTCCAAGGAGGCACGACAGATCCTGAGCGGGATCAGTGCGCTCCCCCGAGGCCGGCTGACCAACTGGCACGTCGCGGCCATGGGCGGAAGCGCGCTGTCCTCCAACCGTGTCGTCGACGAGTTGATGGAGACCTGCATGATGGATGCAAGTGGGACGAGCGTTGCCGGGAACCGCTACAGACCTGCCGACCAGGCAATACCCCGCATCAGGGCCTAGCTGGCAACCTACCCAGGAGGAACCTTGAGAATGCTCATCAATGTCCCCGAGACCGTCGTCGCCGACGCGTTGCGAGGCATGGCCGCCGCCCACCCCGAGCTGAACGTGGACGTCGAGGGCCGGCTGGTGGTGCGGCGTGACGCTCCCCTGGCCGGGCAGGTGGGGCTCGTTTCCGGGGGCGGGTCGGGGCACGAGCCCTTGCATGCCGGGTTCGTCGGGCCGGGCATGCTGACCGCTGCGTGTGCCGGGGAGGTGTTCACTTCGCCCGTGCCGGATCAGATGGTGCGGGCCGCTGTCGCGGTGGACAGCGGGGCCGGGGTGCTGTTCGTCGTCAAGAACTACACCGGTGACGTGCTGAACTTCGCGATGGCTGCCGAGCTCGCCGAGGACGAGGGCGTGCAGGTGGTCCAGGTATTGGTCGACGACGACGTGGCGGTGCTCGACAGCGCGTTCACGGCGGGACGGCGGGGTACGGGGGCGACCCTGTTCGTCGAGAAGATCGCCGGGGCGGCGGCCGAGGAGGGTGCGCCTCTGGAGCGGGTGGCGGCGCTCGCCCGGCAGGTGAACGAGTCGTCCAGGAGTTTCGGGGTGGCGCTCAGTGCGGTGACCACACCGGCCAAGGGCAGTCCCACCTTCGATCTGCCTTCGGGAGAGCTGGAGTTGGGGATCGGGATTCACGGCGAGCCGGGGCGGGAGCGGCGTCCGATGATGACCTCGGGGGAGATCGCGGACTTCGCCGTGGACGCCGTACTGGACGACCTTCGGCCCAACGGGCCGGTGATCGCCCTGGTCAACGGGATGGGCGCGACGCCCCTGCTGGAGCTGTACGGGTTCAATGCGGAGGTGCAGCGGGTGCTCACCGAGCGGCGTGTGGCCGTGGTTCGTATGCTCGTGGGGAACTACGTGACCTCGCTCGACATGGCCGGCTGCTCGGTGACGCTCTGTCAGGTGGATGAGGAGCTGCTGCGGCTGTGGGACGCGCCGGTGCAGACGCCCGCACTGCGATGGGGCCGTTGAACACAGCGCTCCCGCCCGTGAATCACGCTTGCCGGAAAAGGAGATGACGTGCTCGACTCCGACTTCTTCCGCCGCTGGATGGCTGCCACGGCGGCTGCCGTCGACCGTGAGGCCAGCCGGCTGACCGAGCTCGACTCGGCGATCGGGGACGCCGACCACGGCAGCAATCTGCAGCGCGGATTCGCTGCCGTGACGGCCGTACTGGAGAAAGAGGCCCCGCAGACCCCGGGAGCCGTACTGACGCTTGCCGGAAAGCAGCTGATCTCGACGGTCGGGGGCGCGTCCGGGCCGCTGTACGGGACGCTCCTGCGGCGTACGGGAAAGTCCCTGGGCGACGCGGCCGAGGTGACGCCGGAGCAGCTGGCCGAGGCGTTCGGGGCCGGTGTCGCGGCGGTGGGGCAGCTGGGCGGCGCGCAGGCAGGTGACAAGACGATGCTCGACGCGCTGCTGCCTGCGGTCGATGCGCTGGGAGTGTCGTTCGCTGCGGCCCGGGAAGCAGCGGAGGCCGGGGCGCTCGCCACCGTACCGCTGCGGGCCCGCAAGGGGCGGGCGAGCTATCTGGGTGAGCGGAGCATCGGGCATCAGGACCCGGGGGCGACCTCGTCGGCGCTGCTTGTCGCGGCGCTCGCCGAGGCGGACGCCCCGCGCGCGGACGGCGGGGATGGCGCATGAGCGCCTCGAAGCCCGTCGGGATCGTTCTGGTCTCGCACAGCGGGCCGGTGGCCGAGTCCGTGGCGGAGCTGGCGCGGGGGCTCGCGGCGGGCGGGGCGACCGCGCCCGTGGCCGCCGCCGGCGGCACGAGCAGCGGTGGTCTCGGGACGAGCGCGGAGCTGATCGCCCAGGCCGCGCGGTCGGTCGACGGCGGCGCCGGAATCGCGGTGCTGGTCGACCTGGGAAGCGCGGTCCTCACCGTGAAGGCCATGCTCGCCGAGGGGGACGAACTGCCGGAGGGTGCACGCCTGGTCGACGCACCGTTCGTCGAGGGAGCTGTCGCCGCCGTGGTCACCGCGTCCGCGGGCGGTGACCTGGCAGCGGTGGAGGCGGCGGCAAGGGAGGCGTACGACTACCGCAAGGAGTAGTAGGGGGTGGGGGGTCTGTCGTACGAGCGCGATTGCGGAGTGTGCGTTGCGTCGTGCGCTCCGTTCGCGGGGGTGATCCCGCGGGAGCCCGTCCGTACGGTTGCGGGCGCCCTGGCCTTCGGGGCGTGAAGCGCCGGGTGGGGGTGTTCTGCCCCCACCCGGCGCTTCGGACCGGCGTGTCGTCAGGCCGCCGAGGCGGCCTCCGTGGCGGTGATGCCGATGTCCGCCCGGCTGGTCGTGCCGTTGACCGTCACCGCGAGCGTCACCGTTCCCGGGCGCAGGGCCGTGAGCGTGCCCGTGGCGGGGTCGAATACCGCCGTGTGGCGGTGGCCGGCCCCGGACTCGCGGCCGATGTGGACGTTCGGCGAGGCCGTCCAGTCCGCACTGAGCGGGAAGGCCACCGGGACTCGGCGCGCACCCTGGGTGACCGTCGCGTCGACCTCGGCGCGCTCGCCCGTGGCGAGGGCCGCCGGGGCGTCGAGTGCGAGCGCGTCGACATGAGCGCGGGTCTGCGCCGAGACCCAGTCGGGGGCGCCCTGCCACGGGCGGTGGCGGGCCGTGGCCTGTTCCTCCGGGGTGACGTGGTCCGCCCCGATGAGGGACCAGCCGGTGAAGCCGCCCTCGTCCGCAGGGCCTGCGGGTGTCTTGCCCGAGTTGCCGTTGATCAGGTACGGCACTCCGTCGACGTGCGAGGCGTGGAACACCCCGACGTGGCTGCCGATGAGGGCTGCCCCCTTGCCGGTCGTACGACGGAAGTCGGCGAGCCACCGTTCGATGAGAGTCGCCTCCTTGCGGTCCCCGAGCTGACTGCCCTTCTGTGCGGTGGGGTCGCGCGGCGGCACGTGCTCGATCAGCATGACGGAGCCGATGCCGGTGTCCCGCGCGGCTGCGTCGAGCTGTTCGCGCAGGTGCTTGATCTGGGCGAAGCCGCCGCCGCGCAGGCTCAGACTTGAGGTGTCCAGTGTGATGACCCGGGTGCCCTTGTGGTCGAAGGTGCGTTGGGCGGCGCCGAATTCGCCGACGAAGTTGTCGATCTTCCCGCCCATCACCTCGTGGTTCCCCGGGACGTAGTACCAGGGCAGCGAGTCCCCGAGTTCCTCGGTGAGGATTCTGCGGGCGAAGGCGAGGTCGGCGGGTGAGCCCTCGTCGACGAGGTCTCCGTTGATGACGAGGAAGTCGGGTGCCGCCGCCTTGATCTCACGCAGTGTGCGGCGGGCCTGGGCGACGATCGCGCTGTTCGGATCGCGGGCCACGAACTGGGCGTCCGACATCACCGCGAACTGCCAGTCCCTGTGCTCGGTCACCGCCGCCGGGTCGATCAACGGGTCCTCGACGGGGAGCTGTTCGGGGAGAGTGACCGTGGGCGGCACCTGGGCGGCCAGGTCGTCGATGACGATCTCGCCGGTGTATTGCCGTGCCGCCGCCGTCTCGGCGAGATAGAAGCGGAACACGGTCAGTGGCATCGCGACGCCCGCCGGTACGGCGAAGGTGACCTGCCGCCAGCCGGTCCAGGTGATGAACGGGCCGCGCAGCAACTGGTCCGAGCCCGCCGCGTCCTTGAGGTGCAGGGTCGGCCAGGCGCCCTTGCCGTCGCCCTTGATCCACAGCGTGTACGACTGCGGCTGACCGGGCACCGCGACCGGCTGGGGCGGGGCCGCGTAGGCGGCGCGCGTGGCCGTGGACTGGGTGAAGTCGTAGATCAGCTTCAGCCCGGTGCCGGTGTGGCCGTCGGGTGTCGCCGACAGGGATCCGCTCGCGCGGGCCTGGCTGAACTTCCATGACGCGGCGTCGTCGAAGGAGGAGACTGCCTGTTCGGTGAGGCCGACGCTGACGGCGAGGGCCGTGGTGGTGCCCGCGACGGTCGCACGGATCTGGCCCGCGCCGCTGCCGGTGCGGGAGGTGACGGTGAAGGCGCCCTTCCCGTTGTCCCGGACGTCGAACAGCGCGTGGTCGTAGTCGAGTTCGACGTCGCGCGGCTCGACGGGGGCGCTGGTGCCGTGGGCGTCGAGGCCGACGATGCCGAAGGTGCCGGTGGCGTCCGCGTCGGCGAGGCCGACGCGGCGGGTGGTGGGCTGGATACGGTCCAGCCGGTCGAGCACGGTGAGTCGTGTGCTGCCGCGGGCGGCACCCCGCTGGGCGATGACCTCGGTGGTTCCGCTGCGGCGGGCGGTGAAGAGGCCGGTGCTGTCGGCCTTGCCGACTGCGGAGCTCAGGGCGTTCCAGTGCGGGGTGCCTGCGGCGGGGCCGTAGGTCTCGTCGTAACCGTCGGCGGTGAGCTGGCGGGTCAGGCCGGGGAAGACCCGCTCGGGGTGGCCGCCCCGGACGGGGTCGTCGCCGGGCGCGGCACCGGCCGGGGTTCGGGTCTCCACCCAGAAGCCTTCGAGCCGGCCGCTGCCGTCGGGTGCGGTGAGGGCGAGGCCGTTGGGGACGGTGCGTTCGCTGCCGTCGGACGGGCTGTTCTCCACCTGGAGCGCGTCGCTGCCGGGCTCGCGTGCCACGAGCGTCGAGGAGCCGCCGCCGTCGAGGTTGAGCGCGCTGTACGAGCCGGCGTTCCGCATCATCGTGCCGAGTTCGGTGAGGGTGACGCCTCCGCTGTCGGCCTGCCGGCCGTCGACGGTGATCACCTGCATCGTGCGGCCGTCCTTGGAGAAGCCGACGGCGGTGCGGGGTGCGGGGGTGTTGTTGCCCTCGCCGTCGCGGTTCTGGGCGACACCGTCCACGACCAGGAGTTCGCGGCCCCCGACAGCGGTCCGCGGTACGTCTCCGCTGCCGGCGCGGGCCCTGTACTCCAGGACCACCGGATCGCCGGGCCGCAGAGCGGCCAGGAGGGCGGCGCCCGCCTCGCGGCCGACGAGGATCGTCGTGTCGTCGGGGACGGGGCCCGATCCCGGAGCGGACGAGACGGAAACGACCTTGCCGTCACGTACGGCGGCTTCCGCCACGGGTGTCGCGGCGTCGACGGTCAGCGCGCGGTCGGCGCTTCCCCACGCCGAGGTGTACGCGCCCACTCCCCCGGGCGGCACATTGGCCGCGTTGTACGCGGCGAGCGGGTGCCCGCCGGACGGGAGGGTGAGGGTGCCCTCGAAGTACAGCTCCAGGACGCGGCCCGCGCTCTCCGGGCCGATGCCGACCGCGCGGTGGATGCCGGGGGCCGGGGAGTGGACGGGCGCGCCGTCCTTGATTCCGGGTCCCTGCGGCGCGCCGGTCTGGTTGATGTCGAAGAAGTCGGCGTTGATCGCGGCGACGGTCCGGCGTCCGCTGCCGGGGTCGTGCGCGGCGGCGAGTTCGGAGACCGTACGGCGCTCCGCGACCTTGCCCGTGGAGAGGTAGTCGGCGCGCACGCCGTTGCCGTCGAGGTCGACGGAGAGGCTGTCGACCCGCAGCCACTTGTCGGATTCCAGGCGGTCGTACGAGGTGAGATGTACGCCGGGGGCGACCGGGCGGGAGGTGCGCGCGGTCTCGATGCCGTCGCCGTCCACGACGGATTGGGTCGCTGCGCCGTCCGCGTTGCTCGGAGCGGGCGGCGCGACGGGCCGCAGGACTTCGGCGGTGTTCACGGGGCGGGGGTCGGGGTTCGGATCGGCGGCTGCGGGGGTGATCGCCCCGGCCACGGTCGCGGAAACCGTCACGAGCAGCACGAGTGACCGCACAGCGGTGCCGGATCTGCAGAGTCCCACAAGTCCTCCTGGAGTGGCGCGGGTTGCCTGAACGGTAAGCGCTGTCGGCCGACAGCATGGCCGGACGCGGAGCGACGCACCAGAGGGCAACGGGAACATCAGAGGAAACAGCTCGGGGCGGCCCGATGACCTTCGTGATCACCCGAAGGTGGTCCGTATCGGGGCGTTTTGCGTTGCCTTGCCCGGTTCGTGTCTGCAGACTTGACGACATGTCGACGGGTAAGCGCAGTGCGGGACTTCTTCTCTTCCGGGTCGTGGACGCCGAGGACGGCCGCGATGCGGAGGTCCTGCTCGGCCACATGGGTGGCCCCTTCTGGGCGGGCCGGGAGGCAGCGGCCTGGTCGGTGCCCAAGGGGGAGTACACGGCCGAGGAGGAACCGGAGGCCGCCGCCCGCCGCGAGTTCGTGGAGGAGCTGGGGCTACCCGTTCCTGACGGTGTGTGGACGGCACTCGGTGAGGTGCGTCAGGCGGGCGGGAAGACGGTGACCGTGTGGGCGGTGGAGGGCGAGGTGGATCCTGCCCTGGCCGTGCCGGGGACCTTCACCATGGAGTGGCCGCGCGGCTCCGGCGTACAGCGGGAGTTCCCGGAGATGGACCGGTTCGCCTGGTGCACTCCGGCGGAGGCCGAGGAGCGCCTGGTGGTGGCCCAGCGCGTCTTCCTCGACCGGCTGCGGCGTCATGTGCGGGGCGAGGAGGCCCCTTCGGCGTAGTGGGACGGGTGTGATGTGACCGGCCGGCCCGCGCGCAGTTCCAGTCGGTCGCCGGTGAACCGGCCGCGGAAACTACGGTCGTGCGAGACCACGACGACGGCTCCGCGGTACGCGGCGAGCGCCGCCTCCAGTTCCTCGACGAGCGTGAGCGCGATGTGGTTCGTCGGCTCGTCCAGGACCAGCAGGTCGGCGGGCCTCGTCACGAGGCGGGCGAGGGCGAGCCTGCGCTGCTGCCCGACGGAGAGGTCCGCGACGGGGACGAACAGGTCCTCCGCGCGGAACAGGCCGAGGGCGAGCAGGTCCTCCTCGTACTCCTCGGGCAGTCCCGGCCGCCCTGCGGCGAACGTCGAGAGGAGGGAGCGGCGGGTCAGCCTGGCGGGGAGTTCCTGCGGGAGATAGCCGATCCTTGCCCTGCGCCTGACCGTGCCCGTGTCGGGCGCCAGGTCCCCGGCGAGCACCCGGAGGAGCGTGGTCTTGCCGGCGCCGTTGGGGCCGGTGATCAGGAGGCGCTGCCCTGGCGTGATGTGGAGAAGGGGCAGGTGGAGACGGTCGCCGACGGTGACGGATTCGAGCTCGGCGAGCGGTTCCTGGGTGCGCTGGGGGCCTGGGGGCCGGTGCGTGTCCGCCTCCGTCCCCATCTGCGTCTGCGTGGCGAGGGCCGGTTCGCCCGTGAAGACCAGCGGCTTCGGCGGGGCGGGCACGGGGGCGGCCAGCAGCCCGTCGAGCCTGGTCCTGGCGGCCCTGACCTGCCCGGACAGTTTGCTCTCGTGGGACCTGCGGTGCTTGCCGAAGCCCTCCCCCGGGTCGCGGCCGGATCCGTTGAGACGCCGCCCGGCCGAGCCGACGAGCTCTTCCGTACGGGCGACCTCGGCCAGCCACTCCTGGTGCTCCTGGACTCTGCGGCGGCGGTCGGCGGCCTTCGCGGTGCGGTACGCGGCCCAGCCGTCCCCGTACCGGGAGACGCTGCGCAGGTCCCTGTCGACCTCCAGGATCACGGTGGTGATCCGCTCCAGGAACGCCCGGTCGTGGGTGATGACGACGAGGGTGCCGCGGTGGGCCGCGAGATGGTCCTCCAGCCAGCCGACAGCCCTGCTGTCGAGGTGGTTGGTGGGTTCGTCGAGCAGCAGCAGTTCGGGGGCTGCGGCCAGTACGCAGGCGAGCGCCAGCCTGGACTGTTCACCGCCGGACAGCGTGCCGAGCGCACGGTCGCGGCCGAGGTCGCCGAGGCCGAGGCCGTGCAGGGCGGCGTCGACCCTGGCATCCGCCCGGTATCCGTCGCGCTGCTCGTACGCCGCCAGCAGGTCCCCGTACGCTTCGAGTTCCGCCTCCGTGGGCTCCTGCGCGGACAGTGCGGCCTCCGCCTCACCGATCAGCCGCTCAAGCTCGCGCAGTTCCGCGAGGGCCGCGTCGACGGCGTCGCGCACCGTGTCGCGGGGGCCGAGGCCGAGGGTCTGGGGCAGGGTCTGGGCGAGATAGCCGACGGAGCCGGGGAACCGGACGGTGAGTTCCCCGCTGTCCGGGTTCTCCCGACCGGCGATCAGCCTGAGGAGGGTGGATTTGCCGGAGCCGTTCTCCCCGATGACACCGGCCTTCTCGCCGGGGCGGACGGAGAGCGACACCTGGTCGAGGACGGACCGGTCCCCGTAACTCCTGGAGACGTCCTTCAAGGTGAGCCGGCCCCGGTCGCGGGCGGGCCGCTCGGGCGCGATCGGGTGCTCGGGTGCTGTCTGGTGCTTGGGTGACATGGGCGCTTTCCCTGGGGTGACTGCGGGCGGGGATGCCGGGCGGCAGGAGTTGATGGCGTCCTGGCCGGGAGTCAGAGAAAGAAGTAGTACGAACCCATGGGCCCCATCGTATCCGCAGGCGCGTCGGTGCGGCTGCGAGCCATGCGAGCCCTGTGCACATGAAGGCGTACGCACGGTGAACACCTGGGCTCCACAGGGGAGTTCATTGGTTCACGCACACAAGGCGGGATTAGGTTGTGGGGGTCACATCGGGACAGCACCGGGAGAAAGTCCAGTGAGCAGCGACGCACCTCGCAGCGAAACCGCCGAGCAGATCATGCAGCGCATCGACACGACCCGGCCGCACACGGCCAGGATCTGGAACTACTGGACGGGCGGCAAGGACAACTACCCCGTCGACCGCGAGGCGGGGGACCAGATCCGCAGACTGCATCCCGGCATCGGTGACTACGCGCGCGCGGACCGGCTCTTCCTCGGGCGTGCGGTGCGTCACCTGACGGCCGAGGCGGGAATCCGGCAGTTCCTGGACATAGGCACGGGCCTGCCGAGCGCGGACAACACGCACGAGGTGGCCCAGCGCGTGGCGCCCGAGTCGCGGGTCGTCTACGTGGACAACGACCCGCTGGTACTCGCGCACGCCAGGGCGCTGCTCACCAGCAGCCCCGAAGGGGCGACCGACTATCTGGACGCCGATCTGCGCGATGTCGACACGATCCTCGACCGGGCCTCACGGACGCTGGACCTCACCCGGCCGGTGGCGCTCATGCTGCTCGGGGTGGTCATCTTCATCGAGGACGACGAGGAGTCCTACACCGTGGTCCGCCGCCTCCTGGACGCGCTGCCGGCCGGGAGCCATCTGGTGCTGTCGCACACCGTGACCAGCCCTTCGATGCCGGATGTGGACGCCGCGGTCGCGTTCTGGAACGAGCACGGCACGCCCCGGCTGACCCAGCGGACCCCGGATGCCGTCGGCCGCTACTTCGACGGGCTGGAACTCCTGGAACCCGGTGTGGTCTCGTGCTCGCGCTGGCGCCCGGAGGAGGAGGCGGGGCCGATGCCCGAGGAGGTCGCGATGTTCGGAGCGGTGGGCCGCAAGGGCTGACTCCGTACGTCTCACCGCTGGGCGAACCGGACGAGTTCGAGGGCCTGTTGGGGGAACCAGGCTCCCGCGGCCGGGTCGGGGGCGCCGCGCTCCGGGTCCTCGGGGCCTTCCGTGCCGCGCAGGCACAGTCCGTCCGACTCCCCCGGGGTCTTGATCCACAAGGCTGCGTCGTGGAGCGGGTCGGCCGTACGTGTGGTGGGGCGGGCGCCCAGGCCCCGGTCCGGCGGATTGCACCAGTCCTGGGGGTCGGTGTACTTCCCGGCGGGCGGGGTCCAGGGGCCGCGGCCGTTGCGGCTGGAGTCGGTGACGTAGTGCTTCATCAGTGCCGGATCGGCGGGCGCGTTGGCGTCCAGCCAGGACTGCGCGTCGGCGCGCGGCCACCACTGGTTGGGGCACGCGGCGCTGTCACCGCCGCCGTCCACGTAGGCGAGGCAGGACGAGATCAGCTTCCCGTACCAGGTACTGGCCTCGTCGGTCTGGTAGTTGGAGGCGTTGGTGTAGAAGCCGGTCGCCCTCGCCACGCCGCCCGCGACGAGGCGCGGCACGATGCTGTTGACCGAGTGCCAGGCGGAGTGACCCGTGTCGAGGTAGACCTTGGTGCGGGCGAGGCTCCCGAAGGTGTCGACCGCGTAGTTGATCTCGGTGTAGCGGGCCGCGGTCCTCGTACCCGCGGCGTCGTCCTGTCCGCAGTCGGCGGGGAGCAGGGCGAGCGAGTCGGGTTCCAGGACGATCATCGCGTCGTGGCCGCCGATGCCGCGGGCCACGGCGTCCGTCCAGGCCCGGTATTCGGCGGTCGTGGACGCGCCGCCGCCCGAGTAGTTGGCGCAGTCGCGGCCCGGGACGTTGTAGAGGGCGAAGACCGGCACGGAGCGCTGCCTGTCCGCGTCCCGCACGACGCGTCGTGCCTCGCTCTCGACCTCGGCGGGGCTCTGGTCGCCGTACCAGACGGCGTGCGGTGTCCGGACCATGGACAGGATGCCTGCCGCGTCGAGGAGTTGGCCGTCCCGTACGAGTGCGAGCGCCTGCCGGTACGCGTCGGGGTTGGCGTCCGGCGTGTAGAGGCGGGTTCCGGAGCCGCCGGCCGTCGGGGCGGCGGCACTGCCTTCGGAGCCGTCGGCGCCGGCGGCCGGAACGGCCAGCAGCAGGGCTGCGGCGAGGGCAAGTGGCATGGCTCTGAGCAGAGTTGCTGTGCTGCGCATGGGTCATCCCTCGGTCACGGCGGGCGCGCGGGCGAACGTGCGGGAGCGCTCCCACGAGGGTCGCGGAGGGGCATGGCGGCGTCAAGACTGCTGCGGCATCACATGGGGAAGACCCCCCGGACGGCGCTCCGGCCGGAGACGGACGTGTCCTGTCCGCTCAGCGGCCGGGGCGCTCCGGTGCGGCGGCGACGCGGATGACGGCGAGGCCGCCGTCCAGGTCCACGGTGGAGTGGTGGGGCGGGGCCCCGTCCTCTTCGTCGTCGCGCATCAGGAGCGCGCTCCGGCGCTCCTTGAGCTCGCTCTGCTTGCCGGGCGAGAAGGTGGCGTGCAACTGCTCGAAGCCGGTCGCCGACACCTGCCCCTGGCGGGCGCTGTTGCGCCACGGCAGCATGCCGGCCCGCCCGGCGCGGAGCAGTATCTGATCGACGAGGGCGAGCACGGTCAGCCCGATGACCAGCCCGGGCAGAGTCATCATCGCGGCGAATTCCATGGCGCCAGTGTCCCGTACGTACGGGCGACGGCTTCCGGGAGGTCAGCCGTTGGGGAGGACGACGGCGCGACCGTTGATCCTGCCGGCGTGCAGGCGCTCGTAGGCGAGCGGGGCCTCGTCGATCGAGTACGTCTCGACGTGGACGTCGACGGCACCGGCGTGGGCGAGGTCGAGGACTTCGGCGAGTTCCTTGCGCGAGCCCCAGTACGGCGCGGTGACCGACGTACCGTACGGCAGCGAGCCGAAGCCGACGGGGAGGGCGCCGCCGCCGATGCCGACGATGGTGATGTCACCGTCGACGCGGGCGACCGCGCCGGCCGTCTTCACGGTGGGCGGTGCGCCGACGAAGTCGAGGACGACCTGCGCACCGGTGCCGCCGGTCAGTTCGAGCACCTTGGCGGCCGCGTGCTCGTCGGACAGGACGGTCTCGTGGGCTCCGACCGCCGTGGCCAGGGCGAGCTTCTCCTCGCTGACGTCGAGCGCGATGACGCGCACCGCCGTCATGGCGCGGAGCAGCTGGATCGCGACGTGTCCGAGGCCGCCAGTGCCGATGACGACTGCCGTGGCACCGGGTACCAGCTTGGGCATCGAGCGCTGGATCGCGTGGTACGGGGTCAGGCCGGCGTCGGTGAGCGGCACCGTCTTCACGGGGTCGAGGTCACCGATCGGCACGAGGTGGCGGGGGTTGTCGACGATCATGTACTCGGCCATGGCACCGGGCGCGCCGAGTCCGGGCGGGGCGATCCCGAGCTCCTTGGCACGCAGACAGTAGTTCTCCTTGCCCTCCGCGCAGTTCACGCACTGACCGCAGCCCCAGGGGCCGTAGACGGCGACCGGTTCACCGACCGAGAGTCCACGGACTCCGTCGCCGAGGGCGGCGACGGTGCCGACTCCCTCGTGGCCCAGGGTGAGGGGCAGCGGGAAGGGGAGTTCGTCGGCGCTCCAGCTCATCACGGCGATGTCGGAGTGACACACACCGGCGGCGGTGACCTTCAACAGGACCTGTCCGGGGCCGGGTTCGGGGTCGGGCACGGTGACGACCTCGGGAGCTGCGCCTACTGTCCGGTACTGAACGGCTTTCATGGAGTTCTCCTCAGTCTTTCCTTGTTCTTACTGCTCGCCCCCGGCCGGCTGCGTCCTTACTGCTCGCCCCCGGCCGGCTGCCTCGTGAGCAGCTCACCGGTGAGGGCGTCGAATGCCTGGCCGACCAGTTCGGGCAGGGCGGCCGGAACGCCGCCGCGCACCCAGGCGGCCTGGGCCGCGAGGAGCGCTCCCGCTCCTGCGGCGACCGTGACGGCGGGGCGGATGTCCTGCCGCGGGTCGACGCCCATCCGGTCCGCGATGACCGCGACCGACTCCTCCTGGGCGTCCACCCGGATGTGGTGGAAGGCCGCGTACAGGGTCGGTTCCTCCTCGGCCACGACCAGCAGGTCGAAGATCCGGGGGCGGCGGTGCCAGGGTTCCGCGGCGGGGTCGCCGAGCCAGTCGAGGACCGCGTGCCGGTAGGCGGTAAGCGGGGGTTCCTCGGCGGGGCGGGCTCGCAGGGCGTCGTTGATCAGGTCCCCGTCGCCCCTGAGTGAGTCGAGGACGGCGGCTTCCTTACTGGCGAAGTACCGGCTGAAGGTGCGCCGGTCGACGTCCGCGCGTTCCGCGATCTCCTCGACCGTCACGTTCTTCAGACCCCGGTCGAGTACGAGCTCGAAGGCGGCCCGCACCAGCGCGTCCCGGGTCCGGCGAGCCTTGCGGCTGCGCCTCTCCGGGGCCTTGCGTTCCGGATTCATATATGCACCGTACACCCAAAAATGTCCCGACGCGACAGAAGTCTCGTCGGGACATGGAGGGAGCGCTCGCCACTACTGCTCGCTACTACCGCTCGCTACTACCGCTCGCTGAGCGATTCCGCGGCCCGAAGGCCGTTCTCGTGCGGTGATTCGGCCCGTTGCCCGCGGTGCACGGTCGCACCGCGGAGGGCGAGCACCGCTATGTCGTCGCGGCGGACCCCGCCGGTGAAGGCTTCGAGGTCGGTACGGAGTGCTTGCACCACCTCGCGGGGGCCCCAGCGCACCCAGCGGCCCAGTCGTTCGTCCAGCGGATAGAAGGCGCCCGACGCGTCGCGCGCCTCGGTGACGCCGTCCGTGCAGACCAGGAGGGTGGCACCGGACGGGAAGTCGAACCATTCGGCGCTCCGCACCTCGGGGCTGAGTTCCGCCATGCCGAGCGGTACGGAGGTCCGCCGGAGCTTGACGACACCGGCCTCCCCGTTGTGCAGCATCCGGGGCGCGATATGGCCGCAGTTGACGGCTTCCACCCGGCCGTCGGCATCGAAGCCGAGGACCAGGGCCGTCACGAAGCGTTCGGCCTCACCGGTCTGGGCGGAGCCTGCGTTGTGCCGGACGACCGCGTCCTCCAGCGCGTCGGCGACCCCGGTGAGCGTGGGTTCGCGGATGGCCGCTTCGCGGAAGGCGCCGAGTACGGCGATGCCGGCGCCCATGGCGGCCAGGCCCTTGCCCTGGACGTCACCGATGACGACCCGGGTGCCGTGCGGTGACTCGACGACCTCGTAGACGTCCCCGCCGACGAGCCGGTCCTCCTCGATGGGCTCGTAGACCCCATGGGCGAAGACCTGGTCGGTCAGTACGGGCAGCGGGCGCAGGATCTGCCGCTGGAGCGCTCCGGCGGCGGTCCGCAGTCTGGCGATCTCGACGGCGTGGCGGATGCGCGCGGCGCAGGCCCCCACACCGAGGCCGCAGGCCAGGACCGTGAATCCGATGCTGAGTGCGAGAGACCAGAAGGTGTCGCCGATGAGGAGCCGGGAGACGACCACGACAGTCGTGACCCAGAGGGCGACGGCCACCGTCTGGCGGACCGTGCAGAAGACCGAGGCGAGTGCGGGGGCGACCACCAGCAGCGGAATGACCTGGAGGTCGGCGCCGATGAGGTAGTCGAGGACCACGACAAGGACGGTGAACACGGCGACGACGCCGGTCAGCGCCCGGCTGCCGATGCGGGAAGCGCCGGCTGCCAGCTCTCCCGCGTCCGGCTCCGCCATCCAGGGCGCCCGTGCTGCCGTACGACTCCTGATTCCCGTGGTCACTCGCATGCTCCCGTCGGCTGCTCCCAGGTCCGTTCCCGCTCTTCCTTCCAGTGGACCCCGGAGGCGGTGCGCGGCGGCATGGGCCTTTCGGCCCCGGCGGCGGGCCAAAGGTCCCGGACCGGGACGCGGCAGGACCTCCGGCCCATGGTTCCGGGCCGAAGGTCCTGTGCCCGCGGTCACGCCGTTCAGCGCCGGGCGGCGGGCGGGGTGTGCGGTACGAGCGCGGAGAGGAACTGCGTCCGGCGACGGAGTCCGAAGCCGAGCGATTCGTAGAGCCGGATCGCGTTGGTGTTGGATGCCGCCGCGTGCAGGAACGGTGTCTCGCCGCGTTCCCTGATGCCGTGGGAGACCGCCAGCAAGAGGCGGCCCGCGAGCCCCTGCCCTCGTACGGACTCGTCGGTGCAGACAGCGCTGATCTCGGACCAGCCCGTGGGACGCAGCCGCTCCCCCGCCATCGCGACCAGCGCCCCGGAACGGCGGATTCCGAGGTAGGTGCCGAGCTCGACGGTGCGCTTGGTGAACGGTCCCGGCCGGGTGCGCTCGACCAGTTCGAGCATCTCCGGTACGTCGGCGGGGCCGAGCAGTACGGCCTCCGGATCGGGGGCGGCGGGCACGGACTCGTCGACGAGCTGCACTCCCTCCGCGTGGAAGACGATCTGCCAGTCGGCGGGCGGGGGCTCATGGAAGGCGGTGAGGGTGACGGAGGCGCCCGGTCCGGCGAGCGCGGCGACATCGGCCCAGTCCCTGGCGTCCGGGTCGTCGGGCAGGGCCAGCCACGGGGTGACGTCCGGCGGGTAGCGCAGGATGCGGCCACGCTGCTCGGCGAAGCGGGCGTGGGGACCGGTCAGGGAGGAGCGGACCGGGTTGTCCAGCGGGTGCAGCGCCTGCTCGGGCCGGTTGCCTCCCGCGAGGGTGTCCGCGGAACTCATGGAGCCACCTCGATCACGATCTTGCCGCGTGCGTGTCCGCTCTCCACGGTACGCAGGGCCTGGCCCGCTTCGGCCAGCGGGAAGGTCTGCGTCACGTGTGCGTGCAGGACTCCCTCGACGACGAGACGTGCCACCTCGTCGAGCACGGCGGCGTTCCGGGCCCGCTTCACGGCCGCTCCGCCGAGCTCGGCCACCAGCTGTTTGCCTCCGGCGCTGATCAGCTTCGCGCGGTCGCGGACCAGACCGGCCGCGATGGTCAGGTCGTCGCCGCCGACCAGGTCGTAGACCGCGTCGATGCCCTCGGGGGCGGCGGCCCGGATGCGGTCGGCGACGCCGGGGCCGTAGGGCACGTGGACGGCTCCGAGCGACTCGACGAGGTCCTTCTTCGCGGGGCTCGCCGTGCCGACGACCCGGACGCCGAGGTGGCGTGCGAGCTGCACGGCGGCGACCCCCACGCCCCCGCCGGCCCCGGTGATCAGGAGGGTCGATCCGGGTGCCGGGTCGAGCTGGCGCACCCCGTCGTACGCGGTGGCCGCCGCGACGGACAGGGCCGCCGCGTCCGTGAACGACAGTGCGTCCGGCTTGTGCGCGGTGACGGCGACGGGCATCAGGGTGTACTCGGCGTATCCGCCGGTCAGCGGGCAGCCGAAGACCGCCTGCCCGGGTGCGAACCCCTCCACGCCCGGCCCGGTCGCCACCACGGTCCCGGAGGCTTCGCTGCCGAGGACGGCGGGCAGGACCGCGGGTGCGCTGCCAGGACGCGTGTACCCGTCGCGCAGCTTCCAGTCGACGGGGTTGACCCCGGCAGCCCTGACGGCGACGAGCAGTTCGCCGGGGCCTGGCTCCGGCAGGGGCAGGTCGGCGAAGGCTTCCGCCTCGGGTCCGCCGTGCCGGGTGAATACGTACGCCTTGGGCATGAATTCCCTCGCTCCGGTTCATCTCGTCGGCTGCCCCGCGGGCGGCCGGCGGCGCGGCAGCCGCAGGGCGACACCAGCGGCAAGTCCGTTCGCCGTGCACGTATTCCCGGGGCGGCGGACTGTTCATGACCCCGCAATCGGCGGACCGGACGCCCCGGCGCCCGGTGCCCGCCCGCGCCCGCGCGGGCGGCCCTCCCGCCCGGTCGCGAGCCGGACATCGAAATCAACTCAAAGAGCGTGGAATACCGGCCGGTCGGGCTCCAAGCCCCTTCCGTCTGTGGCACTCTGGAGCCGATCGCCCCACCGGGCTCCCCCGTACCGGTGGGGCGGTTCTGTGATCTCCCGGGCCGCGCACGGCCCCTGCCGAGGAACTTCGCCACCGCTCCCGGCGATTACCGGCCAAATGACACGTATCCCCGGATCGGCTCCCTCCGGCACGCATGACCGCCGGGGTCGGGGGCAGGCGCTAAGACCTCATGGCCAACGACCAGGGGAGCGTGACGAGATGACGGCGCAGACTGCGCGGACCACCGATGCGCGAGCGACGGGGGCCACGGTCGAGCTGCCGTGGATCGAGGATGCCGGGAAGATCGCCCCGAAGGACGCACGCGAGCTGTCGAAGCTCTTCTTCGACCGGCTGCAGGTCCTCGAAGAGGGCACCGCGGAGCACCAGTACGCGCGCAACACCCTCATCGAGATGAATCTGTCCCTGGTCCGCTTCGCCGCGGGCCGGTTCCGCAACCGCGGCAGCGGCGACATGGAGGACATCGTCCAGGTCGGGACGATCGGTCTGATCAAGGCCATCGACCGCTTCGACCTGTCCCGCGAGGTCGAGTTCACGTCCTTCGCCGTTCCCTACATCGTCGGGGAGATAAAGCGATTCTTCCGTGACACCACCTGGGCCGTTCATGTGCCGCGGAGGCTCCAGGAGTTGCGCGTCGATCTCGCCAAGTCGAAGGAGTCCCTGTCGGGGGACCTCGACCGCGAACCCACGGTCCACGAGCTCGCCGAGCATCTGGGGATCGAGGAGGAAGAGGTCACCGAGGGCATCGTCGCCGCCAACGGCTACACCGCCGGGTCACTGGACATGCCGACCGACACCGCGGAGTCGTGGAGGCTCAACGCGGGTGGGCGCACGTTCGCCGATGTGCTGGGCGAGCCGGACCCGGCCATGGAGATCGTCGAGAACCTGCATGCCCTGGCGCCGCTGCTCTGCGAGCTGGACGAGCGCGAGCGCCGGATCATCGACATGCGTTTCGGCCAGGAGATGACACAGGCGCAGATCGGCGAGCAGCTCGGCATCTCCCAGATGCATGTCTCCCGGCTGCTCAGCCGCATGCTGCGCACACTCCGCAGCGGGATGCTCACCGAGGACTGAACGTTTCCGCGGCCGGGAGCCTCCCCTGTTGCGGCAGCATGTCGACTTCGTGGCCAAATCCCCATGGAGTGACGGGAGTTATTCATGGAGACGGGTGAGGTGGGCAGTCTTGTACTGCCCTGCACCTGACTCTCCCGCTTCCCGTCTCATCTCCTGGAGTGCTCATGAGTTCCGTACCGCCGTCCGAGGCCGCCTACGACCTGATGCGGCTGCGGCAGTGGACCCGCGGCCGTGCGAGATCCGCCGGGATCGGCCGGCGCGATCTGCTGAAGCTCGTTGCGGCGGCTTCGGTGGCCGCGCCGATCGTGTCGGCCGCCGCCTCGCCCGCCCATGCCGCGGGTTCGCTTCCCGGTGTGGTGAAGCCGCTGCCGCCCGAGCTGTTCACGCTGCGCGGCACGAACGCCGAGACGAACTTCGCGGCGCTGCGCGGGACCGGGCTGCTCACGCCCGCCGACCGCTTCTTCGTCCGCAACCACACCGCGACGCCCCGGATCGACGCGGCCGACTGGCGGCTCAGGATCTGGGGCGACGGGCTGACCGGCGGACCGGTGGAGTTCGGTTACGCCGATCTGCTCGCCCTTCCTTCGGTCAGCCGTACGGCGTTCGTGGAGTGCGCGGGCAATGCCCGCAGTTTCTACGCCTCGCAGCAGAACCAGCCGGTCAGCGGCACCGCGTGGACCCTCGGGGCGATCGGGGCGGCGCGCTGGCGCGGAGTGCGGCTGGCGGACGTGCTGCACCGGGCGGGCATCAGCCGCGACGCCGTCGACGTGCTGCCGCGCGGACTGGACGGCGAGGTCGTCAGCGACGGTGTCGAACTGGGCCGGGTGCGCAGGCCGTTGCCGGTGGCGAAGGCGCTGGACGACGTGCTCCTTGCCTACGAGATGAACGGTGAGCCGCTGCCGCCCGACCACGGCTTCCCGGTCCGGCTGATCGTGCCGTCGTGGGTGGGCATCGCGAGCATCAAGTGGGTCGGCGACATCGAGGTGAGCACCGAGCCGCTGCTGTCGCCGTGGAACACGACCATGTACCGGCTGTTCGGCCCCGCGCATCCGCCGGAGGGCAGCGCTCCGCTGAGCCGGCAGACGCTGAAGAGCGCGTTCGAGCTCGCGCCGGGTGCCTCGTTCACCGCGCACCGGCGGGCGTTGCTGACGGGCCGTTCCTGGTCGGGAGGGGCACCGGTGCGTTCGGTGGAGGTCAGTACGGACGGGGGTACGCGATGGCGCCCTGCGCGGCTGCGGGACGAGCCCCGGCCGGGCAGCTGGGTGCGCTGGTCGGCCGACTGGGTTCCCAGCGCGCGGGGGCCCGCCGTGCTGCTGGCGCGGGCGACGGACGGTTCCGGCCGCAGGCAGCCGGAGGTCTCGGTCCACAACGCCCAGGGCTATCTGTTCGACGCGGTGGTGCGCCATCCGGTGACGGTCGTCTGAGGGGTGGCCGTGCCCGTACGACGTGGGACCCGCCGCTATTCGGCGCGTCCCGCGTAGTACGTGGCGATCATGTCCTCGGCGCCGTGTCCTGACGCCTCCGCGCGGGCGAACCGTGCGGTGGAGGCCGTGACCAGATCCAGCGTCACTCCGGTGGCCTCGGCGGCTTCGAGGACGAGGCGGGCGTCCTTCAGCGCCGTGGACAGGGCGAAGCTCGGCGTGAGGTCCCCCGAGATGACCGCGCCGGCCTTCCCCTGGAGGTACGGGGTGTCCAGCGGGCCGCCCTTCATCGCGTCCAGGAACAGCTGCGGGGCGACGCCGAGCCCGTCCGCGAGGTTGAGGCACTCGGCGACGCTGTTGACCAGGTTGATCACCCAGGCGTTGGCGACCAGCTTCAGCCGTGAGGCCTCCCCCGGGGCCTCGCCCACCCAGAGGGTGCGCTGCCCGATCGCGTCGAGGACCGGCAGTGCGGTGGCACGGGCGGAGGAGGGCCCGGACACGAAGACCGTCAGCATGCCGCGCTCGGCGGGCTCCTTGGTGCCCAAGACCGGCGCGTCGAGATAGACGAGCCCGAGTCCGGCGGCCTGGTGGGCGAGGTCCGTGGTGGCGTCGGGGCCGACCGTGGAGCTCTGCAGCCAGATCTGGCCGGGGCGCAGGCCGGGGGTGGCGGCCGTGAGGGTCTCGGCGACGGACCGGCCGTCGTTCAGCACGGTGAGGACGACATCGGCGCCGCGTACGGCGTCATCGGCGGTGTCCGTGACGGTGGCACCTGCGGCGGCGAGGGGCCGGGCCCTGTCCTTGGTGCGGTTCCACGCGCGGACCTGGATACCGGCCCTGAGCAGGCTGCGGGCCATACCGGAGCCCATGATCCCGGTACCGAGGACCGCGACGGTGGGACGGCCGGGGACGGCGCCGGGCGAGGGTGCGGGAGCGGCTGTCATACGGAGGTTCCTTCCGTCGGCCGCGCCCGGGGGAAGCGCGGCGCGGCGGGTAGGACTCAAGACTGCCGCAGGGCGCTCTCCAGTACGGCGCTGTGCACGGCCCTGGCGAGTCGCGCGCCCCAGGGCGACCGTGGCCCGGCGAAGGGTTCGGACGGGCCGGTTCCCGGTTCCGGCGCGGCGACGCAGACCGCGTCGGTGGGGGTACCCGAGCAGTCGAGGCCGGCGTCCAGGAGTGCCTGGACCTTGGCCTCGGTGGCGGTCGCGACGGCGTTGACCAGTGCGGCGTCGGAGAGGGCCACGGGGAGGGTCACGACGATGTTGACCGTGCCCAGCCGCGGCGGGCCCGCCACGCCATCGGCCGGGGTTGCGGCCCATCCCCGTACGCCGAGTCCGGCGGTGACGGTCGCGGTCACGCCCTCGTCGGACGCCACGGTGCGGGCGGTGACGTCGGCGGCCGTCATCAGGCCGGCGCCGGGTCCTGTGAGGGCCTCGGCGGCGGCGATCTCGGCGAGATGACGGTCCGGGTCCATCCGTGGATAGCCGCCGGGCACCTGGGCGTTGAGGATCCAGGCGCGGGTGCCGATCCCGCCGCCGAGCACGGCGCTGCTGCACACCCGCCAGCCGGGGCCGAGCCGCCAGACCAGGTGGTGGAGGCGGTGGCCGTCCTCCTGCCGGGTCAGCAGTTCGCCGCGTTGTTCCGGCAGGAGGACACGTACGGAATGGATGGTGCACCCCCGGTGGCACGGCGCGACGAGGTCGTCGATGGCCTGTCGATCGTTGACCTGCCGATCATAGGTGCGGCCGGATGTGCGTCAGACCTCGTGCCGCGCCATGGCGATCAGCCGGTCCAGGACGGCGGCGTCGGCGCGCACCCCGTCGTGGGCGTACGCGGCCGTGACCCAGGTGCGCAGCCCGCGGACCGCGTCCGCCGTGGCGAGGGCGTGCTCGCGGTCCACGTACATGTCGTCGTGGTAGACGGCGGCGACGACCGGGACCTCGTTGGCGGCGAGCCGGTCCGGGTCGTACAGGGGCGGCCAGTCGGTGCGGGCGGCGAGGATCCCGGCGGCGCCGCGCAGCGGGACGAGCGCGGGGTCCTCGTCGAACTGCCAGGGGTAGATCATCTCGCCGGTGAACCGGAGCGGGGCTCCCGGAGCGGCGTCGAACGCGGGAAACTCCTCGCGCATCCGGTGGGCCGACCAGTTGGTGGGTCGGCCTCCCTGGGCGTAGATCGGCTCGTGGAGGGCGGCGTACAGGGGCCGTTCGGCGAAGGACACGGCGGCGTCGACGCCGCGCAGGAAGGTGTCGGTGAGTTCGGGTCCGTGGGCGCCTTGGGTGAACGCCGTCTCCAGGAGGTAGTGGAGTGAATCGAACTTGCCGGCGGTGCCGAAGGTGATGCCGAGGGTCTGGAAGCGGCGGACGGTGAGGCGTTCGCCGGTGGGCATGCGGACGTCGTGCGCGGTCAGGTGCGCGGCCACCGCGTCGGCGAGGGCCTGGTCGCCGGGGTAGCGGGCGAAGTAGCGCTCGTTGTGGGCGAGCGTGCGGGCGTAGGCGGCGCGGTAGACGTCGTCGGCGTGGCCCGTGAGCGTGGGGAGGCCGCCGGTGATGTACGCCTGGGTGAGGCCCTCGGGTGCGATGCCGAGGTACGTGAGGGTGGTGAAGCCGCCGAAGCTCTGGCCGAGGACGCTCCACGGCCGGTCGCCCTGGAAGTACCGCCGCAGCTGCTCGGCGTCGCGGACGATCGAGTCGGCGCGGAAGTGCGCGAGATGGCCGGCGGCCTCGGCGTCGGTGCCGAACCGGGCGAGGGTACGCCGGTCGGCGGGCGTGGAACGCCCCGTACCGCGCTGGTCCATGAGGACGACCCGGTGGTCGCGCAGGGCCCGGCGGAGCCAGGCGCCCGCGGCGTTGGGGCGTTCGGCCCTGCCGCCGGGGCCGCCCTGGAGCCAGAGCAGCCTGGGGAGTTCCTCGTGTTCCCGGCCCGCGGCGGTGACCTCGCGGGCGAACAGCTCGATCGCCGGGCCGCCGGGGTTCCCGTGATCGAGGGGTACGTCGAGGGTGTGGTCCGTACAGAGCAGGCCGCCGTGGCGGTAGGAGACGGGGGCGGGGGTGGGGGCGGTCATGGGCGCTCCTTTGTCGCGTCTCAAGAGGGTGTCGCAAAGGGGTGGGGCAAAGGGGTGGGGCCGGGGGGCGCCAATGGCCGGCGCGGGGGGCCGGGGGGGGCGGCCAGCCGGCCGTCAGCGCGCCAGGCCGCGGCC
>NZ_JBSHFH010000063.1:0-41542 GCF_053617235.1 Streptomyces sp. NPDC055749
GGGGCTGGGCACGCGCATCTGCGGCGTTGTCGTCAATCAACAACGCTCCGCGTTGCCTCAATCCTCCGCCTTGCAGCTGCACGCACCCAGCCCCGCTCCTTCTTCCACCCCCCATTTGCCGGTCGGTCTAAGCCTGGACGGGCCGCGAGGGAGGGACCGGCCCGTCCAGGCTCAGGGGGCCCTGACGCCACTCAGCCGACGGGTCTCCTGGGCAGCGCCTGGAGAGCCTGGTCGAACGCCTGAAGGAAGCGGTTGGTCGTCACACGGTCCCGTACGGCCAGCCGCAGCCACTCGGGCCCGAGCCCCGGGAAGGTGTCCCCGCGCCGCGCGGCGAACCCGAGCGACCGCAGCCGCTCCCGGATCTCCGCCGCCCGCTCCACCCGGAGCAGGACGAACGGCCCCGCGGCAGGTTCCACCACCCGTACCTCGCCGAACTCCGCGAGACCGGCCAGCAGATGGGCCCGGTCCACCGCGATCCTGCCGGCCGCGCCCGCCGCCTCGGCGAGCGCCCTCGGCTCCATGCACGCCTCGGCCGCCGCCAGCGCGGGGGAGGACACCGGCCACAGCGGCTGCGCCTCCTGGAGCACGGTGATCGTCGCCGGGTCGGCCAGCACATAACCGATGCGGAGCCCGGCGAGACCCCAGGTCTTGGTGAGACTGCGCAGGACGACGAGCCCGGGGACGTCCGTGCGCCCGCACAGTGCCTCCCGCTCGCCCGGCACCGCGTCCATGAACGCCTCGTCGATCACCAGCGTCCGCCCGGGGCGGGCCAGCTTCTCCAGTACGTCCGCCGGGTGGAGCACCGACGTCGGGTTGGTCGGATTGCCGATCACCACCAGATCGGCGTCCTCGGGCACCGCGGCCGGATCCAGCAGGAAGCCGTCCTCGGGGCGCAGCAGTACCCGCCCCACCTCGTGCCCGGCCGCTCGCAGCGCCGCTTCCGGCTCGGTGAACTGCGGGTGCACGACGACCGGTCTCCGGGCCGGCAGCGCCCGGGCGATCAGGACGAACGCCTCGGCCGCGCCCGCCGTCAGCAGCACCCGTTCCACCGGCAGCCCGTGCCGCGCGGCGACGGCGGCCCGCGCCGGGACCCCGTCCGGATAGGCGGCGAGCGAGCCCAGCGACGCGGCTATCCGCTCCCGCAGCCAGTCGGGCGGCGTCCCGGTCCGTACGTTCACGGCGAGGTCGGTCAGATCACGGCCGCGTACTTCCGCGTCACCGTGGTGCCGCAGGTCGGGCCCGGTGACTTCGAGGTCCTTCGTGGGGGGGTTCATGGCAGCCATGGTGAACGGCTCCGCCCCGTACGTCACGGGGGCAGCGGACATCGATTCCGTGTCGGGCCGCCGGGCCACCGCGCACGTCACCGAAGACGCACGCCGGGGGCCCGGAGCCGACTTCGTTTTCGGTACGAGCAGTTCGCCCCCGCCGGCCAGCGCGGCGGCCTCGGCGACCGACGGCGTACCCGCCGCGTCCCGTACCGCACCGGAGGGATGAGGTACGCGGACCCGGGCCAGCTCCCGCGCCCCGTGGGCGCGCACGGGCACCCCGAGCCGGGCAGCGGCGTCCACGATCCCCGGCTCGGCCGCCTTCGAATCGACGGTGGCCAGCTCCGCGACATCGGCGGCGCGGAGCCCGGCCGCGCGGAGGGTCCCGACGATCAGCTCGAAGACCTCGTCGGGCGGAGCGCCCTTGCGGGCTCCGACACCCACGACGAGGGAGGCGGGGCGGTTCACGGTACGGAGTCCTTTCGTACGAGCACACCCGCGGCGCGGGCCACGGGAGCCAAGACAGGTGAGGGCGCCCTGAGATGCGCGCGAGGGGGGCGATCGGCTAGCAAGGGGCCATGGCGGTGTTCGTCGCGCTCGGCGCGTTCCTGATGACTCTGGCCGGAGGCTGGGTCGCTCAACGCGTCACCGACCGCCGCCACCTGGTGCTCGGCCTCGCGGGCGGGCTGATGCTCGGCGTGGTCGGGCTCGACCTCCTGCCGGAGGCCATCGAGGCCGCGGGCAACGAGGTGTTCGGGGTCCCGGCGGCCCTTCTGCTGTTCGTGGGCGGCTTCCTGGTGGCCCATCTGGTCGAGCGGCTGCTCGCCGGACGCCATGCGGCACACGGCGCGAGCGACGAAAGGGTGCCGCAGGTCGGCATGACGGCGGCGTCGGCGATGGTGGGCCACAGCCTGATGGACGGCATCGCGCTCGGCGCGGCGTTCCAGGTCGGCGGCGGCATGGGCGTCGCCGTCGCACTCGCCGTCATCACCCATGACTTCGCCGACGGATTCAACACGTACACACTCACCAGGCTCTACGGGAACGCGCGCCGCAAGGCGTTGCTGATGCTCTTCGCCGACGCGCTGGCCCCGATCGTGGGCGCGGCGACGACGCTGCTGTTCACCCTTCCGGAGGAACTGCTCGGCTGCTATCTCGGTTTCTTCGGCGGCGCCCTGCTCTACCTCGCCGCCGCCGAGATCCTTCCCGAGGCGCACCACACCCACCCGGCCCGCACCACACTGCTGTGCACCGTCGCAGGGGTGGGCTTCATCTGGCTGGTCGTGGGCATCGCCGAGTGAGTGCGGCGCCGCCGGACGGACCGCGGCGCCCGCACTCATCCGCCGCTCACCCCCGGCACTTCTCCACGAAGCGCCCGGCCACACCGGGCGAAGCCGCCCAGTGGGTGTGCAGATAACTCGCGTGCACGCCGCCCTGCACGAAGCCCTCCACACGCCGCTCGGGCTGGTGCATCCCCCAGGCGGGCGTGGCTCCGGCGCCGGGCTCCAGTACCGTCCGGTGGAACTCGTGACCGCGCATCCTGGTCCCCGCCACCGCCAGCACACTGTCGGAGACCGCGACCGCCTGCCGGTATCCGAGCGTCAGCCGCTGCGACATCCGGGCCTCCGCGTCCAGCACCCCGCACATCGGACGGCCGTCCAGCTCACGCGCCAGATACAGCAGCCCGGCGCACTCGGCGGCCACCGGGGCGCCGCCCAGCGCCAGTTCCGTAACCGCCGTGCGCAGCGGCTCGTTCGCCGACAGCTCGGGCGCGTACATCTCGGGGAAACCGCCGCCCACGACCAGCCCCGCCGTGCCCGCGGGGAGTTTCTCGTCGCGCAGCGGATCGAAGACCACCACATCGGCGCCCGCCGCCGAGAGCAGCTCGGCGTGCTCGGCGTAGGCGAACGTGAACGCGGCCCCGCCCGCCACGGCGACCACCGGCCTGGGGCCTGCCTGTGGGCCGACCGCCTGCGGCTCCGGCTCCCAGACCTCGTCGGGCAGCGCGGGCGCCGTCCTGGCCAGCGCAAGCAGCGCGTCCAGATCGCACCCGGCCCTGACCCGCTCCGCCATCGCCCGTACGGCATCGACGGCGTCCGTCGCCCGCTCCGCGACCGGCACAAGACCCAGATGGCGCGACGGCGTCGCCATCCGCTCGGAGCGCCGCAGCACCCCGAGCACCGGAAGCCCGGACTCGTCGAGCGCTTCCCGCAGCAGCGCCTCGTGACGGTCGGACGCCACCTTGTTCAGGATCACCCCGCCGATCCGCACCTGCGGGTCCCACGAGGCGAAACCGTGCACCAGCGCGGCGACCGACCGGGACTGCGACGAGGCGTCGACCACGAGCACCACGGGCGCCCGCAACAGCTTCGACACCTGCGCGGTCGACGCCAGTTCACCCTGGCCCGAGGCACCGTCGTACAGCCCCATGACCCCCTCGACCACGGCCAGATCGCAGCCGCTCGCCCCATGCGCGAACAGCGGGGCGATCAACTCCGTCCCGCACATGTACGCGTCGAGATTGCGCCCGGGACGCCCGGTCGCCAGCGCGTGGTACCCGGGGTCTATGTAGTCGGGGCCCACCTTGTGCGGGGACACGGCGAGCCCACGGCCGGCGAAGGCCGCCATCAGCCCCGTGGCGACGGTGGTCTTGCCGCTGCCGGACGCCGGAGCGGCGATGACCAGTCGGGGAACACTCACCACTCGATGCCCCTCTGGCCCTTCTGACCCGCGTCCATCGGGTGCTTGACCTTCGACATGTCGGTCACCAGATCAGCGGCCTCGACGAGCTTCTCCGGAGCGTTGCGCCCCGTGATCACCACATGCTGCGTACCGGGACGGTCGCGCATCACCTGGACCACCTCGTCGGTGTCGATCCAGCCCCAGTGCATCGGGTACGCGAACTCGTCGAGGACGTACAGCTTGTAGGTCTCGGCGGCCAGATCACGCTTGACCTGCTCCCACCCCTCGCGGGCCTTCTCCTCGTTGTCGAGCTGGTTGTCCCTCTGCACCCACGACCAGCCCTCACCCATCTTGTGCCAGTCGACGGTGCCGCCCTCGCCGCTCGCACCGAGCACCTTCAGGGCGTTCTCCTCGCCGACCTTCCACTTCGCCGACTTCACGAACTGGAACACCCCGATCGGCCAGCCCTGATTCCAGGCGCGCAGCGCGAGCCCGAAGGCCGCCGTCGACTTCCCCTTACCGATTCCGGTATGCACGAACAGAAGCGGACGATTACGCCGCTGACGGGTGGTGAGTCCGTCCTCCGGCACCGATGTCGGCTGTCCCTGTGGCATTACGCGGCCCTCCCGGCTGCAGATACGTCCTTGACGAGCCCGACGAGCGAATCGGCCCGCAGTTCGTCGAGCGTGACGGCGGTCCCTCCGAGCTCCCGGGCCAGTTGTGCGGCGAGCCCGAGCCGTACGATCCCCGACTCGCAGTCCACGACGACGGACGCGGTGCCCTCGGCCGCGTGCAGCCGCCCGGCCCGCGCCGCCAGAGCCACCGGCTCGGGACCCCCGGTCGCCCGCCCGTCCGTCACCACGACCAGCAACGGCCGCCGCGAGGGATCGCGCAGCCGTTCCACCCGCAGCACGTCATGGGCCTTCAGCAGCCCGGAGGCCAGCGGGGTGCGCCCGCCGGTCGGCAGCGACTCCAGCCGCGCGGCGGCCGCGTCCACCGACGAGGTCGGGGGCAGCACCACCTCGGCGTCCTTGCCCCGGAACGTGATCAGGCCGACCTTGTCCCGCCGCTGGTACGCGTCCAGCAGCAGCGACATCACCGCACCCTTCACGGCGCTCATCCGCTGCCGGGCCGCCATCGACCCGGAGGCGTCCACGACGAACAGCACGAGATTCCCCTCGCGCCCCTCCCGCGTCGCCTGCCGCAGATCGTCACGCCGGACCACGAGCCCCCGGCCCGACCGCCCCCGCGCCCGCTGATGCGGCGCGGCAGCCTGCACGGTCGCCGCCAGGTGCAGCTTCGTCAGCGCACCCCGGGGCCGTCGCGCCCCGGTCGTACGGCCGTGCTCGGTACGCGCCCGGGACCGCCGCCCCGCCGCGCCCTCGCCCAGACCGGGCACGCTCAGCATCTTCGTACGAAACGGCTCGGCGGCGCGTACGGGCTGCTGCTCACCGCCCCCGCCCTGCCTCCCCTGGCCGGGCGCGTCGCCGCCGCTCTCCGGCGCCCGGTCCGGCGTGTCGGCCCCGGCGGGACCCTCGGGCCCATCGCTCTGCGGCGGCACCCCGCCACCACCGCCACCGTCACCGGGCCCGTCGGGCTCCGGATCCGGCTCCCCGTCACCCTCGCCCTCATCCTGGGCGGCGTCCCGGAGCGTGTCGTCCAGCTTGTCCTCGTCGAGCCCCGGCGCGTCGAAGGGATTGCGCCTGCGCCGGTGGGGAAGCGCGAGCAGCGCCGCCTGGCGCACATCCTCGGCGAGAACTTCGTCGCGCCCCGCCCAGGCGGCCAGTGCCGTGGCGGTGCGGGCCATGACGATATCGGCGCGCATCCCGTCGACCTCGAAGGCCGCACACGTCGCCGCGATCTGCCGCAACACGCCGTCGCCCAGGACGACATGGGGCAACAGGGCGCGCGCGGCGGCGATCCGCTCGCGCAACTCCCGCTCCTCGTGCCCCCACTTGGCGGCGAATCCGGCCGGGTCGTCGTCGTAGGCCAGCCGGCGCCGTACGACCTCGACCCGCTGATCGGTGTCACGGGAGGCCGCGACCTCGACGGTCAGCCCGAACCGGTCCAGCAACTGGGGCCGCAGTTCGCCCTCTTCGGGGTTCATCGTCCCGACGAGGAGGAAACGGGCCGCGTGCCGTACGGAGACGCCTTCGCGTTCCACGTACGAGGCGCCCATGGCCGCCGCGTCGAGCAGCAGGTCCACGAGGTGGTCGTGGAGCAGGTTGACCTCGTCGACGTACAGGATGCCGCGGTGCGCGTCGGCGAGGAGCCCGGGCTCGAACGCCTTCACACCCTCGGAGAGCGCCCGCTCGATGTCCAGCGCCCCGACGAGCCGGTCCTCGGAGGCCCCGACGGGCAGCTCGACGGTCCGCGCGGCGCGCGACACACCTGCCCCGGCCTCATGGGGCCCGTCGGGACACGCCGGATCGGGAGTGACCGGATCACAGGAGAACCGGCACCCGGGAACCACGGAAACCTCGGGCATGAGCGCCGCGAGGGCGCGTACGGCGGTGGACTTGGCGGTCCCCTTCTCCCCGCGCACGAGGACCCCGCCTACGGCCGGACTGACGGCGTTCAGCAGGAGCCCGAGCCGCAGATCGTCCTGCCCGACGATGGCGGTGAACGGATACGGCGTACTCACAGAGTCTCCTCATCGACATGCACATCCAACGGCTGGGCTACTCCCAGCCCGTCCCCGGCCACTCTCAGCCCCGCCGGCGTTTGAGGCGCGGGGTCCGGGGCAGAGCCCCGGTTTCGGGAAGGGGCGGGTAGGGGAACGCCCGCCGCAGGCGCACCCGCACCCGCACCCGCACCCGCACCCGCACCCGCACCGGCCACCGCACCCGCACCGGCCACCGCCCCCACCCCCGGCGCCCCCGGCGGCACGAACGGCAGCCCCGCCGGCGCCCCACCCTCGATCAACCGCCACAACGCATCCGTGTCCGCGTGCTCCTCCACCAGATCCCCGAGCCGGTCCAGCTGCTCCTCCCGCAGCACCCCGAAGCTCGTATCCGGCGCGGCCACGAACCGCCGCCTCGCGGCAGCCGCGACCTCCGCCAGGAACCGCCGCCGGAACGCGTCGCTCTCCAGCGACCCGTGCCAGTGCGTCCCCCACACGGCCCCCACCCGGCACCCGTCCAGGAACGGTTCGCCGCCCCGCACATCGGCGACCCCGTGGTGGATCTCGTACCCCTCGACCGGTTCCCCGAGCGCCGACCCGACCGGCCGGGCCAGTGTCTTCTCCCGCTCGAACCGGATACGTACCGGCAGCAGTCCCAGCCCGTCGACCTTCCCGGCCCGCGACTCCACCTCGTCCTCGATGTGCTCACCGAGCACCTGGAACCCGCCGCAGATCCCCAGCACCGGGCGCCCCTCGGCGGCCCGCCGCACCAGCGCGTCCGCAAGCCCGCGTTCCCGCAGCCATGCCAGCGCCTTCACCGTGCCGCGCGTACCGGGCACGATCACCAGGTCCGCGTCGGCCAGTTCCTCCGCCCGGTCCACGAACCGCACCACGACACCCGGCTCGGCGGCCAGGGCGTCCACATCGGTGAAGTTCGACATCAACGGCACCGCGCACACCGCGACCCGCAGCACGTCCTCACCGTGCGGTGCCTCGACGGCCGACTCCCGTACGGTGCCGCGCATCGACACCCGCAGACCGTCCTCCTCGTCGATCCCGAGCCCATGGGCGAACGGCAGCACCCCGTACGTCCGCCGCCCCGTGAGCTCGTACAACATGTCGAGGCCCGGCTCCAGCAGCGACACATCGCCCCGGAACTTGTTGACGAGATAGCCCGCGACCAGCGCCTGGTCCTCGGCGCTCAGCAGGGCCGTCGTACCGAAGAACGAGGCGAACACACCCCCGCGGTCGATGTCCCCGACCACCAGCACGGGGAACCGCGCCGCCCGCGCGATGCCCATGTTCACGATGTCCGTACGCCGCAGATTGATCTCGGCCGGACTGCCCGCCCCCTCGCAGATCACGGCGTCATACGTGCCCCGCAGCTGCTCCAGACAGTCCACGACGGTCCCGAGGAGCGATTCCTGACGCCCGCCGTGGTAACCGCGCGCGCTCATCTCGCCCACCGGCTTCCCCATCAGGACGACCTGACTGGACCGGTCGCTGCCCGGCTTGAGCAGCACCGGGTTCATCAGCGCGGTCGGCTCCACCCGGGCGGCCTGTGCCTGCATGGCCTGGGCGCGCCCGATCTCCGCACCCTCACGGGTGACGAAGGAGTTGAGCGACATGTTCTGGGCCTTGAACGGTGCGACCTTCACCCCCTGCCGCACCAGCCACCGGCAGATTCCCGCCGTGACGACGCTCTTGCCCGCGTCCGATGTGGTGCCGGCGACCAGCAGCCCGCCGCTCATATCCTTCTCCGTCCTGCGATCAGCCGTCCCACGGTCAGCCGTCCGGCCACACAGACGCCGAGGGCCAGAGCACTCACCCGGCGCGACAGCCGCACCGCGCGTTCGATGTCCGCGGTCTCCACCGCGCGGCCGGCCTCCCCGTTGAGCACGGGCCGGTGCTCGACCCGGCCGCCGTACGCGAGGGTCCCGCCGAGGCGTACGCCGAGGGCGCCCGCGAACGAGGCCTCGACGGGACCCGCGTTGGGGCTCGGGTGCTTGCGCGCGTCCGCGCGCCACGCCCGTACCGCCTGCCGTGGCCGCCCCCCGGCGGTCACGGCGAGTGCGGCGGTGAGGCGTGCCCCGGGCCAGCCGGCGAGGTCGTCGAGGCGGGCCGAGGCCCAGCCGTACCGCCGGTACTGGGGCGACTTGTGCCCGACCATGGCGTCGAGGGTGTTGACGGCCCGGAAGCCGACCAGACCCGGCACACCGCCCAGCGCACCCCAGACGAGGGCGCCGACGACGGCGTCCGAGGTGTTCTCGGCGACGGATTCGACCACGGCGCGGGCGATCTGCGGCCCGTCGAGTGAGTGCGGGTCGCGCCCGCACAGATGCGGCAGCCGTTCCCGGGCCACCTCGATGTCCCCGGCGGCGAGCGCACCGCCGATGGCGCGGGCCTCGCGGCCCAGCGAGGTGCCGCCGATGACGGACCAGGTGGCGGCGGCGGTCAGCGCGACGGCGACGGCGGGCCGGTCACGTACGGCGCGGGCGGTGAGCGCGGCGGCGCCCGCGGCGCCTCCGGCGCAGACGAGCGTGTGGAGGGCGCCCCACCCTCGGTGGTCGCGCCACAGACGGTTCTCGACCTCTGCGGCGGCCAGCCCGAACGCGGCGACGGGGTGGCCCCGGCGGGGATCACCCAGCAGCAGATCGCCGATCAGACCGGCCGTGGCGCCGTACGCGAAGATGCGGTCGGCACGCATGGCTCAGCCCGCCGATGCACGGGACGTTCTGGGTGTGGGTGACACAGGATGTGGCGCACAGCAGCCGGGCATGACATATGTCCTCACTCAGGGTCCGCGCCCTGGTTCGACGTGACCGGCGACGAGAGTCTCCTGGCTTCCGGATCCGCAGTTCCCCCCGGCCTTCCAGTCCGCTTGAGGACCGTGACTTCCGGTGTGGGGGGAGTGCTCCCCGGTGACAGTGGCGGGACCGCGCCGGATTCGCACCGGCTTCCTCTTCTGTCGCCGTAAACGGCTCGGGCAGTCCACCACGCTGTGCGAACGCCCGTCAACTCGCAGTTGACCTGCGGGGAAGCCCCCGCAGGTCAACTGGGATTACGTACTTGTGCGGCCGCGTCCTTCGCGGCCGTCGCAGGTCAGACGACGATCAGGTAGATCCCGTAGCTGACCGCCGCGGCGCAGAGGCCGAAGCAGGCGTACGCGCCGGTGCGGGCCAGTGCGAAGGAGCCGCCGGAGCCGCCCGCCGTCGCCGTCGACGCCTGCTTGGAGAGGCCGACGATGCCGAGGGTGAAGAGGCCGACGAGCGCCACGGTGACCACGAGGCTGACGCCGAAGACGGAGGCGAGAGCTGCCCAGTCGATTTTCATGGTGGTGTTCCCTGCCCTGTCAGACCGTGGCCGGGCGGGCCGGGTCGGCGGTGGTACCGGCCGGGGCCGGGATGGTGGTCTTGATCTCCATGGCCGCGCCGCCGGTGGGCGGCGGCGTGACGGCGGCCATGGCCGTGGTGACGACGCCCGCGGGCTCGTTGTCCTCGGTGTCCATCACGTTGGTGTGGTCGACCGGCTTGCGGCGCGACAGCAGCCAGATGGTGCCGGAGCCCGCGACGAGCAGGACGGCGACGACGGCGACTCCCCAGCTGCCCTGCTTGGTGAGGAGCTCGGCCATCGCGCCGACCAGGCCGGCGGCCGGCAGGGTCAGGCCCCACGCGATGAACATCCGGGTGGCGGTCGACCAGCGGACCACACCGCCCTTGCGTCCGAGGCCCGCACCCATGACGGCGCCGGAGCAGGACTGGGTGGTGGAGAGGGAGAAACCGAGGTGGGAGGAGGCCAGGATGACCGTGGCCGCACTGGTCTGGGCGGCGAAGCCCTGCGGCGGCTTGAGCTCGGTCAGGCCGCTGCCCATGGTGCGGATGATGCGCCAGCCGCCGAGGTACGTACCCAGGGCGATGGCGACACCGGCGGAGACGATGACCCAGACCGGCGGGTTGGAGCCGGGGGCGAGGACGCCGCCGGTGACGAGGGCCAGGGTGATGATGCCCATGGTCTTCTGCGCGTCGTTCGTGCCGTGGGCGAGGGAGACGAGCCCGGCCGAGGCGATCTGGCCGGCGCGGTAGCCCTTGGCGGTCGACTTCAGCTGACCCTCGTCGGTGACCTTCCGGTTGATCCGGTACGTCAGCCTGGTGGCCAGCAGGGCCGCGAGACCGGCGACGAGCGGTGCGGCGATGGCCGGCAGCAGAACCTTGGTGACGACGGTGCCGCCGTCGATCGAGCCCCAGCCGGCCGACATGACCGCGGCGCCGATGAGGCCACCGAACAGTGCGTGCGAGGAGCTGGAGGGCAGGCCCACCAGCCAGGTCAGCAGATTCCACAGGATGGCGCCGACGAGCGCCGCGAAGATGACCTCGGTTCTGAGGCCGTCCTCGTTGACGATCCCGCCGGAGATCGTTTTCGCGACCTCCACCGACAGGAAAGCGCCGATCAGATTGAGAACGGCGGACATCGCCACCGCTGTCTTGGGCTTCAGGGCGCCGGTCGAGATGGTGGTGGCCATCGCGTTGGCGGTGTCATGGAAACCGTTCGTGAAATCGAACACGAGAGCTGTCACGATCACAATCGCAAGCAGCAGTGTGATGTGTTCCATTTACCCAGGCAATCGCTCGACGTCAGTGGCACGTGGACCGTAGGCAACCTGGGTGAACGGAAGGTGAACTGAGAAGGGCGCTGTGGTGACCCCGAACGGAGTGTCGGCACTCCGTTTGTGTGGGGGGCGGAGGCGTACCCCGTCCGTGGCCCGGCTGCGGCCCTCTATCGCTGCCCGTTGGGGAACCTTTTCAGCCACTTTTCCCCACTGAGGAGATCCTGGTCACCCGAGCGGCTCTCCCGGCGCCCGATCGCCCCCGACTCATAGGATTTCCGCATGAGCGATGAGCGTGACGAGCATCAGGAAGCGATACGGCGGGCCTGGGACGGCGTTGTCGCGACGGCCCGCAGAACGGCGGCCGACGGCCTCGTCGTCGGGACCTCGGGCAACGTGTCGGCCCGCGTGGGCGGGGTCGTCCTCGTCACCCCCAGCGGCGTGCCCTACGACCGGCTCGGACCCGAGGACGCGGTCGGCGTGGACCTCGAAGGCCGCCAGGTACTCGGAACCCTCGCCCCCACCAGCGAACTCCCGCTCCACCTGGCCGTCTACGGCAGCACCGGCGCCGCCGCCGTCGTCCACACCCACGCCGTCCACGCCACGGCCGTCTCCACCCTCGTTCCCGAGGTCCCCCTGGTCCACTACGCGGCCGCCATGCTCGGCGGCCCCGTCCGTACCGCGGCCTACGCGCGATACGGAACACCGGAACTGGCCGAGAACATGCTCACCGCCCTGCGCGACCGCACGGGCTGCCTCCTCCAGAACCACGGAACCGTCACCTACGGAGACACCCTCGACGAGGCGTTCGACCGCACGGCCCAGCTCGAATGGCTGTGCCGCCTCTGGATCACGGCGAGCTCCGTGCCCGGCCACCGGCCGACCCTGCTCACCGAGGCCCAGCTGCGCGAGGTGGGGGAAGCCCTGAAGGGCTACGGCCAGCCCGGCTGACACCTCCCGTGATCTGCCGGGCTGTTCGGCGGCGTGCACAGCCGCGGGCACCGGACGGCCCACGCCCACTGGCACCGCGCCGCGGGGGCCACGACACTGAAGCATGCGCCCGGCAACAGCGACGGCAGTGGCCGTCACCACGATCCTCGGCGTCGGCGCGGCAGCGGTCGCGGCCGGCCGGTACGCGGGCGACACCGCACTCAAGGTGCCGTCCGGACGCCCCTTCCCCGCCGACCGCAGGCTCACCGTGCACTCCACGGCGGCCGGACAGGTCACCCTGACCCGCTCCTTCGCCGCGCTCCGCCCCGGTACGTACGGACTGGTGGGCCCCGGCGTCCACGCCGTCGTCGGCCCGGTGGCCGACGAGGCGCCGAACGGCGCCGACACCGTCGTCCGCAGGCTGGAGCGCGTCGTCCACGGAAGCCTGGAACCGGGCACCAAGGTCCGCATCACGCCCGAGCTGTACAGCGGGGACCCGGGCAGCGCACTGGGACTCGACTACAAGGAGGTCGAGATCCCCGGTGAGCTCGGCGCCCTGCCCGCCTGGTTCGTGCCCGCCGCCCGGGACACCTGGGTCATCACCGTGCACGGCCTCGGCACCACCCGGGAACACCCCATGAACGTGATGGGGTTCCTGCACGCCCAGCAGCTGCCCGTGCTCGACCTGGCCTACCGCGGCGACGTCGGCGCTCCCCGCTCCCCGGACGGCCTCGGTCACCTCGGCGAGTCCGAATGGCGCGACCTGGACGCCGCGATCCGCTACGCCCTGCGCTACGGCGCGGAGAGCGTGATCATCCACGGCTGGTCCACCGGCGCGACGATGGCCCTGCACGCCGCCGTCAACTGCGCGCTCCGCGAGCGCATCAGCGGCCTCGTCCTCGACTCACCGGTCCTCGACTGGCGGACCACCCTGCGCGCCCTCGCCGCCGCCCGGGGCATCCCCTCCGCACTGCTGCCCCTCGCGGTCCGCGCCGCCGAGGGCCAGACCGGGCTCCGCGGCGCACCGCTGCTGGAGACCTCCGTCCCCACCGCCCTGCACGCCCCGACGCTGATCTTCCACGGTCCCGACGACACCCTCGCCCCGTGGGCGGCATCGAAGGAACTGGCGGCCCTCCGCCCCGACCTGGTCTCCCTGCACGCCGTACCGCACGCTCCGCATGCGGCGATGTGGAATGCCGGACCGGCGCGCTACGAAGAGGCGCTCCGGCGCTTCCTCACCCCTCTGATGTGAGACGTTGTGATGAAAAGGCCCGGTTGGTGAGGGCCCGCCGCAGGCCCCCGAAAACCGTTGACCCGGCTTCCGTTTGGGCTTTCGGGCCGTCAGAGGCAAGACTGCTCCCCGTGACGTCCCGTACCCCGCGCGACTCCAGGCTGCGACTTGTCCGCCCGCGACCCCTTGCCACCGCCCGCAAGGCCGTGACCACCCGGCGCACCAGGCCGGCCCCCCGCCCTCCCGAGGGCACCCCGCCCCCGGCGGAACTGGCCCGTCAGGCCAGGACCGTGCTCGCCGACGCCGTACGGATCGCCCACTGGGCCGCCGACGGCGCGAGTCCGGGAACGGCCCCGCTGACCGCCCACGCCCTCGACCGGGCCGCGACAGCACTGGAACTGTCCCCGGCCCAGGTACGGGCCGGCTGGGACCGCGCCAGGCTCGCCGGACTGGTCGAACTGCACGGCGGCACCGTCCGCCCCGGCTGGCGGCTGCGCGCCTGGGAACGCGACGACTCCGCGGTGCTCCGTGGCTGGGTGGCGCTCTTCGACGCCTGGTCGCTCGTCCACGCCGCCCCCCGCGACATCGAGGCCACCACCGTCGCCGAAGCGGTCGAGGCGGTGCCCCAGGTGCTCTCCCTCCTCCAGCTCTCGGCAGGCCCGGTCACCGTGCCCGCACTTCTCGATCTCCTCGGCCAGCGCGTCGCCGAACTCCACGAGGAGCGCTGCGAGGTGCCCTACGCGGCGGCGCCACCCGCCGAGCCCCTCGCCGCCGAGCCGCCCCCTGCCGAACCCACCGTCGAGCCGCCCGTCGACCTGAACGCGCTGCTGCTCGACTGGGCGCTGGAAGGGCTGGCCGCCGTGGGAGCCCTCACCCTCGGCTCCGGACACGCCACCCTGACCCCGCTCGGCAACTGGGCGGTCTGGGTCAAGCTGGAACAGATCTGTGTCGCCGCCCAGAGCCCCGCCGGCAACATCGAGCAGTCCGCGGCCGACATGCTGCTCGGCTGCGCCCGGCTCACCCCCGGCCCTGCCCGCACCGAATACCGCGCCTGGCTCGCCGCACGCCCCGTCGGCAGCGCCGTCACGGAACTGCTCGCCGTGGCCCGCGGCGAGGACGCCCTCCTGCGCGGCCTCGCCTTCGAAGCGCTCCGCGTCGTCGGCGCCCCCGCCGAACCCGTGGTGCGCTCCGTCGTCACCGACACCTCGCTCAGGCCCTACGCCCTGCTCTGGCTCGCCGAGTACGAGGGCACGGACCCCGACGACGCGCAGGAAGTCCTCAGCCGGGAGGAAGCCACCTGGCTCTGGGTCGACACGGCGGCGGCGGTCGCCGACCACGGCGAGACCGGACTGCTGGTGCGCCACCTCGACTCCGCGGTCCAGGGCACGGTCCCGGCCCTGCTCGACGAGATCCGCGCCGTCGGCCACCCGCGCACCGTCCAGGTACTGGTCGCGCTGGCTGCCGCACACCCGGACCCCGCACTGGCCAAAGCGGTACGCCGCGCGGCTTTCCAGGTCCACACCGGCGGCGCGTAGGACCCGCACCCCGGCCCGCGGCCGGGGAGCACGAGCGCGGTACGAACGCCCCCGGGGTCAGTCCGAGGACCCCGGGGCGTACGTCCCGAAGCTCCACACGTTGCCCTCCGCGTCCCGCGCCATGTAGTCACGGGAGCCGTAGTCCTGGTCCGTGGGCGGCATCAGGATCTCCACCCCGTGCTCCACCGCCCGTGCGTGGTGCTCGTCGACCTCGTCCACCACGACGTACACCCCGGCCGGCCCCGCGCCCACCATCGCCTTGGCGAAGGCGCCTTCGCCCCCCTTGGAGCCGAGCATCACCCTGCCGTTGCCGCAGGACAGCTCGGCATGGAGCACCTCGCCCTCCTTCCCCTCGTACACCGCCTCCTCGGCGAAGCCGAGGGCCTGGGTCAGGGTCCTGATCGCGGCCTTCGCGTCCGCGTACAGAATCGTCGGATAGATCGTCGGCACGCCGTTCGCTGCGCCTGCCATGACGCTCACCTTCTTCCGCGTCCCACTGCTCCGATGGATGTGATCTGCGTCTCAGTCTTCCACCGGGCACTGACAATGCCGCGCAGCACGCGGAAAAGGAGTTGCACACCGCCAGTAGAATGGCCCTATGGCAATTCTCCTTGTGCATTAGACGGCGTCGAGTCGTGAACCCGTAGTCCGCCCTCCGCTGTCCAAACGCCCCTGGAGTTTTCCCCGTGATCACCGCATCCGGCATCGAGCTGCGCGCCGGCGCCCGCATCCTCATCGAATCCGCATCCTTCCGTATCGCCAAGGGCGACCGCATCGGCCTCGTCGGCCGCAACGGAGCGGGCAAGACCACGCTCACCAAGTGCCTCGCGGGTGAGGGCACCCCCGCCGGCGGCACCATCAGCCGCTCCGGCGAAGTCGGCTACCTCCCGCAGGACCCGCGCACCGGCGACCTCGACATCCTGGCCCGCGACCGCATCCTCTCCGCCCGTGGACTCGACACCATCCTGCGCAAGATGCGGGAGAACGAGGAGCGCATGGCCACCGGCCAGGGCGCCACCCGCGAGAAGGCGATGAAGAAGTACGAGCGCCTGGAGACGGAGTTCCTCACCAAGGGCGGGTACGCCGCCGAGGCCGAGGCCGCCACCATCGCCGCCGCGCTCAGCCTGCCCGACCGGGTGCTCGGCCAGCCCCTCCATACGCTCTCCGGCGGTCAGCGCCGACGCGTCGAGCTGGCCCGCATCCTCTTCTCGGACGCGGACACGCTGCTCCTCGACGAGCCCACCAACCACCTCGACGCGGACTCGATCGTCTGGCTGCGCGACTACCTCAAGACGTACCGCGGCGGCTTCATCGTGATCTCCCACGACGTCGACCTCGTCGAGACCGTCGTCAACAAGGTCTTCTACCTCGACGCCAACCGCGCCCAGATCGACGTCTACAACATGGGCTGGAAGCTGTACCAGCAGCAGCGCGAGGCCGACGAGAAGCGCCGCAAGCGCGAGCGTCAGAACGCCGAGAAGAAGGCCGCGACCCTCAACGCGCAGGCCGACAAGATGCGCGCCAAGGCCACCAAGACGGTCGCCGCCCAGAACATGGCCAAGCGCGCCGACCGCCTGCTCTCGGGCCTGGAGGCTGTCCGGGTCTCCGACAAGGTCGCCAAGCTGCGCTTCCCCGACCCCTCGCCGTGCGGCAAGACCCCGCTCATGGCGGAGGGCCTGTCCAAGTCGTACGGCTCGCTCGAAATCTTCACCGATGTGGATCTCGCCATCGACAAGGGCTCCCGGGTCGTCATCCTGGGCCTCAACGGTGCGGGCAAGACCACCCTGCTCCGCCTCCTCGGCGGCGCCGAGAAGGCCGACACCGGCGAGATCATCGAGGGCCACGGTCTCAAGCTCGGCTACTACGCCCAGGAGCACGAGACCCTCGACCCGGAGCGCACGGTCCTGGAGAACATGCGCTCCGCCGCGCCCGACCTCGACCTCGTCGCGGTCCGCAAGACGCTCGGTTCGTTCCTGTTCTCCGGGGACGACGTCGACAAGCCCGCCGGAGTGCTCTCCGGTGGTGAGAAGACCCGTCTCGCCCTGGCGACCCTGGTCGTCTCCTCCGCCAATGTGCTGCTCCTCGACGAGCCCACGAACAACCTCGACCCGGCCAGCCGCGAGGAGATCCTCGGTGCGCTGCGCACGTACAAGGGCGCTGTCGTCCTCGTGACGCACGACGAGGGCGCGGTCGAGGCGCTCCAGCCGGAGCGGATCATCCTGCTGCCCGACGGTGTCGAGGACCTGTGGGGTGCCGACTACCGGGACCTGGTGGCCCTGGCCTGACCCCTCCCGTGAGGGCCGGCGCGAGCTGATCCACTCACTGATCCACTCCGTATGGATCATTCGGCCTATGTGTGATCCACCATCTGTGTGAGTGGCTCTCGTACCTCGGCGTGGCGCCCGGCAGATACCTGCCGGGCGCACCCATGTGGGGCCTCCGATTGCCCACGGCCCTGACCTGGCGGTTCTTCCGGCGGCGTTCCCCAGCTGTCCGCACAGCCCTGCGGAATAAGGGATTCCGCTCGTGTTGACGTGCCCTCGGACCTGGAAACCGCTCGCACAGACCTTGCCGAATGGGTGGCCAGGAAGCGCGGGAGGGGTGATCATGAGAGTCCAGAGCGCACTTCCTATGAGGAGGCACGGGTGGCCGAGACTCTGAAGAAGGGCAGCCGGGTTACCGGCGCCGCGCGTGACAAGCTCGCGGCAGACCTGAAGAAGAAGTACGACTCCGGTGCGAGCATCCGGGCGTTGGCCGAAGACACCGGCCGCTCCTACGGATTCGTCCACCGGATGCTCAGTGAGTCCGGAGTGACGCTGCGGGGACGCGGCGGAGCGACACGAGGCAAGAAGGCCACTACGGCCTGACCGTCGAGACGGTCGGGGCGGTTCATGGAACACGCCCCGGGGCTCACCGGAAATCGTGGTGGCCACCCGGTCGGCCGCAGGGTCGTCCGGGTGGTTACTGTTCAGTCACTTACCAGTGAAGTGCTGACAGCACCCGATCCGGAGGCGTCCCATGACCTCGCTCGACTCTGTGCTCGACAAGGACGGCGTACGGCTCACCGTCGATGACGCGGTTGCCACAGTGACTCTCACCAATCCGGCCAAGCGCAACGCTCAGTCTCCCGCTCTGTGGCGGGCGTTGACAGAGGCCGGACGGGCACTGCCCGGCAGCGTGCGGGTCGTCGTGCTGCGCGGCGAAGGCCAGTCCTTCTCCGCGGGACTCGACCGGCAGGCGTTCACCCCGGAAGGGTTCGACGGTGAGCCGTCCTTCCTCGACATGGCGCGCGGCTCGGAGACCGAGCTCGACGCGACCATCGCCGAGTACCAGGAGGCGTTCACCTGGTGGCGCCGCAACGACATCGTGTCGATCGCGGCCGTCCAGGGCCACGCGATCGGTGCCGGCTTCCAGCTCGCCCTCGCCTGCGATCTGCGGATCGCCGCCGAGGACGTGCAGTTCGCCATGCGCGAGACCAGCCTCGGTCTCGTGCCCGACCTCACGGGCACGCACCCCCTGGTGAACCTCGTGGGGTACGCACGCGCGCTCGAAATCTGCGCCACCGGCCGCTTCGTGCACGCCGAGGAGGCCGAACGCACCGGCCTGGCCAACCTCGTCGTCCCCGCCGGCCAGCTCGACGAGGCCACCCGCGATCTGGCCGCCGCCCTCCTCGCCGCACCGCGCGACGCCGTCGTCGAGACGAAGGCCCTGCTGAGCGGCGCCGCCTCCCGTACGTACGAGGAGCAGCGCACCGCCGAACGGGCCGCCCAGGCCCGCAGGCTGCGCGACCTGGCGGGCGTCACCGACTGACGTCAGCCCTGCTCGACCACGGCGGTGATGAGCACGCTCACCGGCGGGTGGCCCTCCACCGCCGCCGTCACCGCCGTGCGCACCGCCCGGGCCACGTCCAGGGCCCGGTGGTCCCCGGCCGTCGCCAGCTCCACCCGGACGTGATCCTCACCGGTGTGCACGGGGCTGCCCAGCACCCGGGTCAGCGTCACGACGCCGGGCACCGCGGCCGCCGCTGCCCCCGCCACCCCGTCCGCCCCCGCCGCACGGACCTCGACGGCCGGTACCGCCGTTGGCTCGGGCGCCGTGTCCAGCAGTGCCGTCACCCGGAGATCGATCTCCGTCACCACCAGGCCGAGCCGCTGCCCCGCCGTGTCCAGCAGCGCCGAGCGCAGCGCCTCCGCCATGGCGGGCAGCGGCCGGTCCATGGTGGCCGAGAACTCCGCCTCGATCCGCAGCGGCCCGGCCGGGTACGCGCTCGGAGGACTGGGCGCGACCGCGCCGTCCGGTGCCGGTGCCGTTCCCGAGGCGGCTTCCGCGTCCGCCGGCCCGATCCTGAGCTTCCCCAGAGCGGCTCCCGATCCGGCGGCGGCCCCCCGCAGCACCCTGGCCGCCGCCCGCTCCGCGATCCACGTTCCGTCCCCGGGACCGCCCAGAGGGAGCAACCGGCCCAGGCCGAGTCGCTGCCGTACCGCAGCCGTCCATCCGTCGGCCCGCTGGGGGCTTTCCGCCGTCGTCATGGGCCCACCCTGCCGCATCCACGGCGCGGAACGGGGCAAGCGCACTTAACGTGGGCAGCGAAGTCCAACCCTGTCCCGAAGGGAAGAGCGGCGATGACCGAGAGCCAGCAGCGCACCCCCGACAAGGAATCCGCCGGAGACGGCAAGTCTCCGCTGACCAGGCGTGGCGGGGGAGACCCCGCGACCCGTGGCCGCACGACCATCGCCGACGGCGTCGTCGAGAAGATCGCCGGAATGGCCGCGCGCGACGTGGTCGGCGTCCACGCGATGGGCAGTGGACTGTCCCGTACCTTCGGCGCGGTACGCGACCGTGTCCCCGGCGGCGGCAAGTCCGTCACCCGTGGTGTCAAGGCCGAGGTCGGCGAATCGCAGACCGCACTCGATCTGGAGATCGTCGTCGACTACGGCGTGTCGATCGCCGATGTCGCGGGCGAGGTACGGGAGAACGTTGTCGCGGCGGTCGAGCGGATGACCGGCCTGGAAGTCGTCGAGGTCAACATCGCGGTCAGCGACGTCAAGCTGCCGGATGAGGAGGACGACGAGGACCAGCCCGAGCCACGTCTTCAGTAGCCCTGCGCCGAAAGGCAGTTGAGGAGCGCACGATGAGCATGGCTGTGGTCGGCCTGTTGGCCGGCATGGCGCTGGGATTCGCCGGGTACTTCGGCGGGTTCGGAGCCTTTCTGCTGGTTGCCGCGCTGGGCGCGGTCGGCTTCATCGCCGGCCGCTTCCTGGACGGCGATCTGGAACCCGGCGACTTCTTCCGGAGTCGCGAGCGCGGCGACCGGCGACGGTGACGGCGGTGACTGACCGGGTCGCCGCCGCGGAACGCGGGGAGACCCGGATCGCCGACAGGGTCGTCGCGAAGATCGCCGCCCAGGCCGCCAAGGAGGCGGTCACCGAGGCGCCCGCCGAGGGCGCCGCCCCGCGTGCCACCGTGACCGTGCACCGGGACGCCGCCCGGGTTCGGGTCAGTCTCGAGCTCGGATACCCCTCCGACATCGGCCGCCAGTGCGGGGCCGTGCGTCGTCGTGTCACGGAACGGGTAAAGACGTTGGCGGGGATGGAAGTGCCCGAGGTGGCCGTGCAGGTCGAGCGGCTCCACGCCACAGGACCGGGCGCCACGGCGCAGGGGAGGATCCGATGAGCGAGCAGCCCCGGCACGGCGAGAGCGGCGGGAACAGCGGGAGCACCGAGAACGGCACGCAACGGCTGCCCACCGCCGACCCCCTGGCCAAGGGCGGTGTCAAAGAACTCGACCAGTCGACATCGGCCGCCGAGCACGACCCCGTACCCACGCTGGAGCACGGCGGCAGGGCGGGCAGGTTCTGGTCCGCGCGCCGCATCCCCGCGGCCGTGCTCGCCCTGGTGGTGCTCGGCGGCGCCGGACTCCTGCTCTACGACATCGCGGCGGTACGCGCCGACCACCCCGCGATGCAGTGGCGGCGCTCCCTCGCGGACGAGCTGGCCGAACGGCCGCTGGACGACACCTGGGTGCTGACCGGCGCCGGCGTCGCTGTGGCGCTCGGGCTGTGGCTGGCCCTCCTCGCCGCCACTCCCGGACTGCGCGACCTGCTCCCGATGCGCCGCGACCACGTCGACGTCAGGGCGGCGCTCGACCGGACCGCCGCCGCCATGGTCCTGCGCGACCGCGCCGTGGAAGTGGCCGGTGTGCAGTCCGTGCGGGTCCGGATGGGCCGGACCAAGGTGGCGGTGCGCGCCGTATCGCACTTCCGTGAACTCGATGACGTACGGGCCGACCTGGACTCCGTACTAGGGACGGGCATCAAGGAGCTGGGCCTGGCCAAGCCGCCGAGCCTCTCCGTGCATGTCCGCCGGCCGGCGAAGAAGGGGTGAACGGCGTGCTCAGGACCGTCAACCGGGTACTGCTCGGCCTGGCCGGGCTGGTGCTGATCGTCGGCGGCGGCGCCGTGCTCGCCGTGGGACTCGGCGCCTCGTTCCCGTCCTGGCCGTGGGACGGGAAGAACGACGTGCTGCTCAGCGAGGCCGACCGGGACCGCTGGCGCGACGACGGCTGGTGGTGGCCGACAGTGATCGCGGTCCTCGCGGTCGTGGTCGTCCTCGCCCTGTGGTGGCTGCTGGCCCAGCTGCGCCGTGCCCGCCTCGCCGAGGTGCTGGTCGACAGCGGGGACGGCGAGGGGGCACTGCTCCGGGGCCGCGCCCTGGAAGGTGTGCTCGCCGAGGAGGCGGGCAACCTGGAAGGCGTCTCGCGCGCCCACGTCGTCCTGACGGGCCGGCGCTCCGCGCCGCAGGCCAGGATCCGGCTGCTGATGGACGCTCACGGGGCCCCGGACCAGGCGCTGCGCGGCCTCGCCGACGAGGCGCTGGCCCACGCCAGGGACTCCGCCGGGCTGAACGAGCTGCCGGCCGAGGTCCGGCTGAAGGCCGTCAAGCACCGTGCGGAACGGGTGAGCTGACGCCGGGACGGGCCCGGCAGGGAGCGATCGCGCGAGCGGTCAGAAACCGTGCCTGGAGCCGCCGTCGACGGGCACCATGAGGCCCGTCAGATAGGAGGCGGCGGGGGAGAGCAGGAAGGCCGCGGTCTTCCCGAACTCCTCCGGCGTGCCGTACCGGCGCAGCGGAATCCGGGCCTCGTTGGCGGTACGGGAGGCTTCCGCGTCGCCGGACAGGGCGTCGAGCTCACGCACCCGGTCGGTGTCGATCCGGGCGGGCAGGACCCCCACGACACGGATGCCGCGCGGGCCCAGCTCGTCGGCCAGGGACTTGGCGAAGCCCGCCAGGCCCGGGCGCAGGCCGTTGGAGATGGTCAGACCGGCGATCGGCTCGTGGACCGAGCCGGAGAGCACGAAGCCGATGACCCCGCCCTCGCCGAGCGCGGCGGCCGTCGTGCGGGCCAGGCGTACGGCCCCGAGGAAGACCGACTCGAAGGCGGTCCGCCACTGCTCGTCGCTGTTGTCCGCAAGGAAGCCGGGAGCGGGACCGCCGACGCTGATGAGAATGCCGTCCAGCCGGCCGAACCGTTCCTTCGCGGTGTCCACGAGGCGCTGTGCGGCTGCCGGGTCGGCGTTGTCGGCGGCGAGCCCCACGGCGTCGGGGCCCAGTTCGGCGGCTGCCGCCGTGACGCTCTTCTCGTCCCGCCCGGTGATGATCACCTTCGCGCCGTCCGCTGCCAGGGCGCGCGCGGTGGCGTTGCCCAGCCCGCGGGTCGCGCCGGTGACGATGTACACACGGTCCTTCAGTCCAAGATCCATGGCCCTATCCTGCCGGGTCCTGTGCGGCGAGTGCGACCGCGGTGTTCACCAGTCCGATATGACTGAACGCCTGCGGGAAATTGCCCAGCTGGCGGCGGGCAGCCGTGTCGTACTCCTCGGCGAGCAGCCCCAGGTCGTTGCGCAGGGTGAGCAGCCGCTCGAAGAGCTCCTCGGCCTCGGCCGCGCGGCCGGTCCGCAGCAGCGCGTCCGCCAGCCAGAACGAGCAGACGAGGAAGGCGCCTTCACCGCCCGGCAGCCCGTCGACGGACACCCCGTCGGTGCTGTAGCGGCGCACCAGACCGTCGCTGCCCAGCTCCTCCCGCACCGCGTCGACCGTGCCGACGACCCGGGGGTCGTCCGGCGGCAGGAATCCGGTCCGCACGATCAGCAGCGTCGCGGCGTCCAGCGCCCTGGAGCCGTACGACTGCGTGAACGTGTTGCGTACGGGGTCGTAGCCCTTCTCGCAGACCTCCGCGTGCACGGCGTCCCGCATCGCACGCCACCGGTCGGCGTCACCCGGCAGATCCGGTGTCTCCTCCAGGGTGCGCACCGTACGGTCGGCGGCGACCCAGGCCATCACCTTGGAGTGCACGAAGTGGCGGCGCTCCCCGCGGATCTCCCACAGGCCCTCGTCCGGTTCGCGCCAGGTGGACTCCAGGAAGCCGAGCAGGCTGAGCTGCAGGTTCCACGCGTGCGACTTGTTCTCCAGACCGGCGTCGCGGGCGAGCCTGAGCGAGTCGATGACCTCTCCGTACACATCGAGCTGCCGCTGTCTGACCGCCTCGTTGCCCGTGCGGACCGGCCGGGAGTGCTCGTAACCGCGCAGCCACGGCAGCTCCGTCTCGGGGAGTCTTCGCTCGCCCGCCAGGCCGTACATGATCTGCAGGTCCGCCGGGTCCCCGGCGACGGCCCGCAGCAGCCAGTCCCGCCACGCCGCGGCCTCGTCGAGATATCCGGCCGCGAGCAGGGCGCCGAGCGTCAGTGTGGAGTCCCGCAGCCAGCAGAAGCGGTAGTCCCAGTTCCGTACGCCTCCGATCTCCTCGGGCAGCGAGGTGGTGGGGGCCGCCACGATGCCGCCCGTCGGGGCGTAGGTGAGCGCCTTCAGGGTGATGAGGGAGCGGAGCACTGCCTCGCGGTGCCTGCCCTTGTAGGTGCACTGCGCCGACCACTTCGCCCAGTCGGTCAGTGTGTGCCTGAGCGCCTTGTACGGATCGATCAGCTTCGGGCGCGGCGCGTGCGAGGCGTGCCAGGTGAGCACGAACGCCACCTTCTCGCCCTCCGCCACCGTGAACGAGGAGCAGGTGGAGAACTGCTGCCCCCAGGTCTTGACCGGCGGGTCGCTGCGCAGCCATACGGAGTCGGGGCCCGCGACAGCCACCCGGTGGCCGTGCGAGCGGCGCATCCAGGGCACGACCGAGCCGAAGTCGAAGCGCAGCCGGAGCACGGAGCTCATGTCCACCGTGCCGCTGACGCCCTCGACGATCCGCATGAGGTCCGGTGCCTTGTCGCGCTGGGGCATGAAGTCGGTCACCTTGACGGTGCCGGTCCGGGTCTCCCAGAACGTCTCCAGGACGAGGGAGTCGCCCGCGTAGCCGCGTCGTGTGCAGGTGTCCGTGCTGTCCGTGCCCTTGGGGGCGATCCGCCAGTGGCCGTTGTCCTCGTCGCCGAGCAGCGCGGCGAAGCAGGCGCCCGAGTCGAAGCGGGGAAGGCAGAGCCAGTCCACAGAACCGTTCCTGCCGACCAGGGCGGCGGTCTGGAGATCGCCGATGAGGGCGTAGTCCTCGATGCGTGGGGTCACGCTCTGGCGTGTTCCCGAACCTGCGGCTTGTTAAGCAGACCGGGGGCGGCGGGTGCGGTTCGTCAGACCGTCGCGCCGGCGGTGGCGGGCTGTCCGGGCTCCTCGGCGCTCTCGCCCTTTGCCGCGGCCTCCTGGCGGTCGTGCTTCTCCCGGCGTACGAGAATCACCCAGCCGACCGGCACCCCGGCGGCGAACAGCCACCACTGCACGGCGTACGCCATGTGTGCGCCGATGGAGCTGTCGTCGGGGGAGGCGATCTGTTCGGGGGTGTCGCCGGAGGGCGCGGGTCCGGTCTGTTCGAGATACCCGCCGAGTACCGGCCTGGACAGCAGCTCGGACTGCTGGGCGCTGTTGATCAGCATGACCTGGCGGTCCGGCAGACCCGACAGGTCCTTGATGCCGCTGCTGCCCGTCGTCTCGTCGGCCTTGAGCCGGCCGGTGACGGTCACCTCGCCCCTGGGCGGGGCCGGCACCTCCGGGAAGGACCGCTGGTCGCCGTCGGTCGGCACCCAGCCGCGGTTGACCAGGACGGTGCCGCCGTCCCTGAGGTCGAGCGGGGTCAGGACATGCGCCCCGATCCGGTCGTCGTCGGAGGTCCGGCGTCGTACGACGACTTCGTGCGCGGTGTCGAACGTGCCGGTGGCGGTGACCGTGCGCCAGTAGTCGGCTCGCGGGACGGTGTGCCCGGGGGAGGTCAGCTCGGTGACCGGGACCGGCTTCGCCTTGAGGTTCTGGGAGATCAGCGAGTTCTGAGCGACCCGGTGCTGATGCCGGTGAAGCTGCCAGAAACCCAGCTCGACCATCGTCGGAATCAGTACGAGCGTGAGCAGGGTGAGAATCACCCACTGCCGGGTCAACAGGAAGCGGTACACCCCATGACGGTACAACCGGGGTCATGGGGTGCGGTACGGAGGGGTGGGGGTGGGGCCGGGCGGCCCGTCACACTTTGTCCACGATGCCCGCCCTTCCCTCGGCCCGGGCGCAGTGGGCGCCGCAGTACCAGTGGCCCTCGACCTCGACGCCCTGTCCGATGACCTGGACCCGGCAGTGCTCACAGATGGGCGCCATGCGGTGGATGGCGCAGGAGAAGCAGTCGAAGACGTGCACCGCGCCCTGCGCGTGCACCTCGAAGGACATGCCGTAGTCGTTTCCGCAAACCTCGCAACGTGCCATGCGCCACAGGTTGGGACGCGAGACGGCGGCGGGCGAGCGGATGGCGGGCGAGTCGCGCCCGGTTCACTCCGATGACGGTGCCGGAGCCACGTCCCGCAACAGATGGGTGAAGGCGCTCTCCTCCAGGATCGGCGTGCCGAACGACTTCGCCTTCACCGTCTTCGACGTCGCAGCGTCCGGGTCGTTGGTGACGAGGAGGCTGGTCAGTCTGGAGACACTGGTCGCCACGTGGAGCCCGGCCTCCACGGCGCGGTCCTCCAGGAGCTCGCGGTCGATCGAGGTGTCCCCGGAGAACGCCACCCGCATCCCCTGCACGAGGGGCTTGTCCTTGTCGTACCGCCCCGGATTCGGATACGGGCAGGCCGGGCGCTTGCGCGAGGCCCGCCAGCTGTTCTGACCGTGCGAAGCCTGGTAGCCGATCCGCGGGGTGACCGGGGAGTCGGACCACTCGGTCAGCGGCCGGCACTCCAGCAGCGGCAGCCGCACTCCGCCGAGGGCCGCCGCGTGCAGGCTCGGGCGGAAAGCCTCGGCGAGCACCCGGGCGTCGTCGAGGGCGTGGTGGGCGCGCTGCTGCACCACGCCGTAGTGCGCGGCGAGCGACTCCAGCTTGTGGTTGGGCAGCGGCAGCCGCAGCTCCTTGGAGAGGGCGATGGTGCACAGCCGCTGCTCCACGGGGGCGACGACCGAGGCGCGGGCGTACTCCCGGGCGATCATCGACCAGTCGAACGCCGCGTTGTGCGCGACGAGCACCCGGTCCGCGAGCCGCTCGGACAACTGCGCCGCCACCTCGGGGAAGAGCGGGGCGCCTTCCAGGACATCGCTGGTCAGCCCGTGGATCCAGACGGGGCCGGGGTCCCGCTCGGGGTTGACCAGCGTGTACCAGTGGTCCTCGACGTTGCCCTGGGCGTCGAGCCGGTAGACGGCAGCGGACACTATCCGGTCGTCGCGCGCGAGTCCGGTGGTCTCCACGTCGACGACCGCGTACCCCTGTGGGTAGGCGGTCGGCCACGGCGCTGCAGTCTGGCGGTCGTCGAGCATGGTCACAGAGAATACGGGCCGCGACTGACAGTCCCCTATTCGGCCGTCTCCGAAGCGTGACCGGAGCCGATCAGGGACTGCGCCAACGCGCGTACGGAGACCGTGAACAGCCGCTCCGGGTCGGCGGGCCGGGCCAGCGCCCGCGCCAGCGCCGGATCGTGCCCGGCGGTGGCCGCGCCCCACAGCTCCTCCTCGCCCGGCGACTGGACCGGCGAGCGCTCACGGTTGCGCTCGACGAGCAGGAAGCCGACGACCTGGAACTGCACGGCACGCACCGCCTCGGCGGCCCGTGCGCCGCGCAGCCCCGCGGCGTGCACCTCGTGGACCAGGGCCTGCTGGGCGGGCAGGAACATCCGCTCCGTCAGTCCCCGTTCGTGGACCATCGCGATCAGATGGGGCCGGTCACGCAGCTCGCGGCGCAGACCCCGGGCGATGGAGACGATCCGGGCGACCGGGGTACGGCCCGCGGGGCGGATCGCGCCCATCTCCTGGACGGTGCGCTCCACCAGGGCGTCCAGGAGCGATTCGCGGTTGCCGACGTGCCAATAGATCGAGGTCACGGCGGTGGAGAGCTCGGTGGCGAGCCTGCGCATGGTGAGCGCGCCCGGCCCGTGCCGGACGACGAGGGCCGCGGCTGCGTCGAGCACCTCATCGCGTGTCAGGGCGGTGCGTGGCATGGAGCTCCCCGTTCCCGTACGTGCACGGCTCTTTACCGCTCATCGCTCCCGGTGTAACTGTGTTACAGGCTACCGAACGAAGGGCGGTACGACATGGCACGTGTACGGTACGGCGCGCGCACCGGGGCCGAGATCGCGGCGGCCCGCGCAGCCGGCTCCAAGCTCCCCGACATCTGGTCCACCGGTGTGGTCGCGCTCTGGGAGAGCGACCCCGACGCGGTGGCGGCCGTCCTGCCGCCACCCCTGAAACCGGCCGAACGCCCCCTGGTGCGCGCCAACATCAGCAAGGTCGACCTCCCCGGCTATCCGCTGGGCGCGGGTTCCGTCGCCGTCGCCGCCGTGCACGACGGGCACGAGGGCTGGTATCCGCTCGTCATGCCGATGACCCACGAACGGGCGCTGACCGGCGGCCGTGAGGTCTTCGGCGAACCGAAGAAGCTGGGCGAGGTCACCGTCGAACGCGACGGCCTCGTCGTCCGCGCCGTGCTCGCCCGGCACGGCATCGCGTTCGTCGAGGTGCGCGGCGCGGTCGACGGAACGCTCCCGCTCCCCGAACCGACGACGAAGCTCGACTTCTACTTCAAGTTCCTGCCCGCCGTCGACGGCGTGGGCTTCGAAGGCGACCCCGTCCTGATCCACTGCACCCGCAACGAGAAGGTCCGCAGACTGGAGCGGATCACGGGCGATGTGGTGCTGCGCGAATCGGTGTACGACCCGGTCGCCGACCTCCCCGTACTCCGGCTGATCGAGATCACGCTCGGCGAGAAGACCAGCGACCAGCGCGGCAGGGCCGTCGAGCGGGTGAGCGCCGACGCGCTGCTCCCGTACATCCACCAGCGCTACGACGATCCGCAGCAGATCCTCGACGGCCCGCCGGAAGGGAGCGTCCGATGAGGCTGGAGGAGGGGCAGGTCGCCGTCGTCACCGGCGCCGCGAGCGGCATCGGCCTCGCGATGGCACGGAAGTTCGCCGCGGAAGGGCTGAAGGTCGTCCTCGCCGACGTCGAGGAGGAGGCGCTGCGCAAGGCCGCCGACGAGCTGATCGAGGGTGGCGCCCAGGTGCTCGCCCGGGCCACCGACGTCAGCGAACGCGACTCCGTCGAGGCGCTCGCCGACTCCGCGTACGACACGTTCGGCGCCGTCCATGTGCTCTGCAACAACGCGGGGGTCGGCTCCGGGGCCGAGGGCCGCATGTGGGAGCACGAGCCGAACGACTGGAAGTGGGCGTTCGCGGTCAACGTGTGGGGCGTCTTCCACGGCGTCCAGGCATTCGTGCCGCGCATGATCGCGGGCGGCGCCCCCGGTCATGTCGTCAACACCTCGTCGGGCGACGGCGGTATCGCCCCGCTGCCCACCGCGTCCGTGTACGCCGTCACCAAGGCCGCCGTCGTCACCATGACGGAGTCGCTCTACGCCCACCTCCGGGCGGACGGCACGGAGGTCGGCGCCTCGGTGCTCTTCCCCGGCCCGCACATGCTCCGCACCGGCCTGTGGGAGTCGCACCGCAACCGCCCGGAGCGGTACGCCAAGGAGAAGCCCCGCAAGACCCCCTACCGCAGCCTCGGCCAGTGGGAGGCCGCCATGAAGGAGGCGGGCCACGAGGTGCGGTTCACGCATGTCGACGAGGTCGCGCGGACCGTCGTGGACGGCATCCGCGCCGACCGCTTCTGGATGCTGCCGCCGAGCGAGCACAGCGACCGGCAGATCCGCGCCAGGTCGCAGTCGATGCTCGACCGCGCCAACCCCGCCTACCTGGAGAGCTTCGTACTCGACTGAGGAGCGAGCGATGACCGACGACCCGTACCTGATCATCTCCTCCGACTGCCACGCCGGACTGCCCACCGAGGAGTACCGGCCCTACCTGGACACCCGCTTCCACCGCCAGTTCGAAGAGTTCCTCGCGGGCCGCGACCGCCGCCGCGAGGAGATGACCCGGCTCGGCGTACGCAACGAGGCATTCGCCGACCAGTGGTTCCACGACAACGAGGAGGGCCTCAGAGGCGGTTGGGACGTCACGCAGCGTCTCAAGGAACTCGACGGCGACGGGGTGGCGGCCGAGGTCGTCTTCCCCGACGCGGACGCCGTCGACAGCCGTACCGCCGCGCCCTTCGGTGTCGGCCTCGGGCTCTCCGGCGACCAGGACCCCGAACTCGGCATGGCGGGCGCGCAGGCGCACAACCGCTGGCTCGCCGATTTCGTCTCCCAGCACCCCGAACGCCACTGCGGAGTCGCCCTGTTACCCGTCACCGGCGAGGTCGACCGGGTCGTCGCCGAGATCCACCGGGCCAAGGAGTCCGGGCTCGGGGCGCTGATGATCCCCTCGATGTGGGTCGACAAGGCCCCGTACCACGACCGCCGTTACGACCCGGTGTGGGCGGCGGCGGCCGAGACGGCCATGCCGGTCCTCACCCACTCCGGCGCGGCCCCGCGCCACGAGTACGGCGACCACCTCGGCATCTACGTCTCCGAGGTCACCTGGTGGCCCTCGCGCCCCCTCTGGTTCCTGCTCTGGTCGGGCGCCTTCGAACGTCACCCCGGGCTGAAGTTCGGAGTGGCCGAGTCCGGATGCTGGTGGCTGCCGAACCTCCTGTGGTTCATGGACCGCCTCTACCTCGGCGCGCACGGCGGCAAGAAACTCTCCCCGTTCGCCGAGCTGAAGCGCCCGCCGCACGAGTACCTCGACCGCCAGGTCTTCGTCTGCGCCACCAACACCAAGCGTCGCGAACTGGCCCAGCGGTACGAGATAGGCGTCGACAACATCCTCTGGGGCAGCGACTTCCCCCACCCCGAAGGCACCTGGCCCAACACCAACCAGTGGCTGCGCAACACCTTCCACGACATCCCGGTCGCCGAGACCCGCCGGATGCTGGGGCTGGCAGCCGCCGAGGTCTTCGGCTTCGACACGGCGAAACTCGCCCCACTGGCCCGGCGCATCGGCCCGACCCCGCAGGACCTGGGCCAGAGCGACGACCAGAGCGCGGTCGATGCCTCGTGGGCGCGCTCGCGCGAAGTGGGCCGCCACTGGCTGACCGGCCACGACTTCCCCGTACTGGGGGCGTCATGACCGACCGCTACACCGTCATCTCGGCCGACTGCCACGCGGGCGCCGACCTCCTCGACTACCGGCCGTACCTGGAGTCGAAGCACCACGACGACTTCGACGCCTGGGCCGCGACGTACGTCAATCCGTACGAGGACCTGGTGGCCGACACCGCCGACCGCAACTGGAACTCCGCCCGCCGCCTCGCCGAACTGGAGGCGGACGGCATCGTCGCCGAGGTCGTCTTCCCCAACACCATCCCGCCCTTCTTCCCCTCCGCCTCCCTGATGGCCCCCGCGCCCTCCCGGGAGGAGTACGAACAGCGCTGGGCCGGCCTGCGCGCCCACAACCGGTGGCTCGCCGACTTCTGCGCGGACACGCCCGGCCGGCGCGCGGGCGTCGCACAGATCCTCCTCAACGACCCGGCGGAGGCGGTGCGCGAGGTGCGCCGTACCAAGGAAGCGGGCCTCACCGGCGGCATCCTGCTGCCGGGCGCCCCGCCGGGCTCGGGCATCCCGGAACTGTACTCCCAGGTGTACGACCCGCTGTGGGCAGTCTGCGAGGAGCTGGACGTACCGGTGAATCACCACGGCGGCTCGGCCTCCCCGCCGCTGGGCGAGGAACCGGCGGCGCGCGCCGTCTTCATGGTGGAGACCACGTGGTTCTCGCACCGGGCGCTGTGGCACCTGATCTTCGGCGGCGCGTTCCGCCGCCACCCCGGTCTGAAACTGGTCCTCACCGAACAGGGCTCCGGCTGGATCCCCGGGGTCGTGGAGATGCTCGACTACTACCACGGGCGCCTCGTGGCCGCGGCCTCGCGGACGGCCACCGCCGAGTCCAAGTTCGGTGCGGGTCTCGCGGCTTCGATGGGCGCGAGTCCCGGCGAGGTGTGGCGCGACAACTGCTTCGTCGGCGCCAGCTTCATGCGTCCGCACGAGGTCCCGCTGCGTGACCGGATCGGCCTCGACAAGATCATGTGGGGCAGCGACTACCCGCACGACGAGGGCACCGCCCCGTACTCCAGGGAAGGGCTGCGGATCGCGTACGCGGGACTGCCGAGGCACGAGATCGCGGCCATGGCCGGCACAAACGCCGCCCGTGTCTACGGCTTCGACCTGGCGGCGCTCGACCGGATCGCCGCGACGGTGGGACCGACGGCCGAGGAGATCGCCGAACCGCTGAAGGAGGTCCCGGCCGACGCCACCAGCCCCGCCTTCGCACCGGGCGGGTCGGTCCGCGTCTGGTGAGAGACCGGAGTGAGACCATCCCCGGATGACGGACACCGACGTTCATGACGAAGCCCACGACGAGGCCCACGGGCAAGGACTCGGCGCACGGCTGAACTGGCTGCGCGCCGCGGTCCTCGGCGCCAACGACGGCGTGGTCTCCACCGCGGGCCTCGTCGTCGGTGTCGCCGGGGCCACCGGGGACCGCAGCGCGCTGCTCACGGCGGGTCTGGCCGGGCTGCTGGCCGGGTCCATGTCGATGGCGGCGGGCGAGTACGTCTCGGTCTCGACCCAGCGCGACTCGGAGAAGGCCGCGCTGGCGACGGAGCGGCGGGAGCTGACGGAGACCCCCGAGGCCGAACTCGCCGAACTCACCGGCCTGCTGGAGGGCAAGGGCCTGAGCACGGAAGTGGCCCGGGAGGCCGCCCTCCAGCTCACCGAACGCGACGCCCTGCGCGCCCACGCCGAGGTCGAGCTGGGCATCGACCCGGACGAGCTGACGAACCCGTGGCACGCGGCGGGCGCGAGCTTCCTGGCGTTCACGGCGGGGGCGCTGCTGCCGCTGCTGGCCATCGTGCTGCCGCCGGCCTCGCTGCGGCTGCTGGTCACCGTGGTGGCGGTGCTGGCCGCCCTGGCAGTGACGGGATGGTGGAGCGCCCGGCTGGGGGACGCGTCACCCGGGCCCGCGGTGCTGCGGAACATGGCCGGGGGAGCGGTGGCGATGGCGGTGACCTACGGGGCGGGGGCGCTGCTGGGGGCGGTGGGGGCATAGAAGGGGGCGTGTTGGCAGAAGCCACCAAAGACTGCTGACATCACGTCTCGCATACTTGTGGGTAACAACGTCTAGCCGCAGCCGACCTGCACCTCTACGGTGCTCGCATGGAGCCGAACCTGCCCGATGTCGTGTTGTGGTCGATACCGGCCTTCGTCCTGCTCACCGTGGTCGAAATGGTCAGTTACCGGTTCCACCCGGACGAGGACGCCGCCGGATACGACGCCAAGGACGCCGCCACCAGCGTCACCATGGGTCTCGGCAGCCTGGTCTTCGACCTGCTGTGGAAGATACCCATCGTCGCGATCTACACCGCGGTCTACGAGCTGACCCCGCTCCGCGTCCCCGTCCTGTGGTGGACGGTCCTGCTGATGCTGCTCGCCCAGGACTTCTTCTACTACTGGTCGCACCGCGGCCACCACGTCATCCGGGTCCTCTGGGCCTGCCACGTGGTCCACCACTCCAGCCGGAAGTTCAACCTCACCACCGCGCTCCGCCAGCCCTGGACCTCGCTGACCGTCTGGCCGTTCTACGTCCCGCTCATCGCCCTCGGCGTCCACCCGGCGGCGCTCGCCTTCTGCTCGGCGGTCAACCTCGTCTACCAGTTCTGGGTGCACACCGAGCGCGTCGACAAGCTGCCCAGGCCCTTCGAGTACGTACTGAACACGCCGTCCCACCACCGGGTGCACCACGCCTCGCAGGGCGGCTACCTCGACCGCAACTTCGGCGGGATCCTGATCGTCTGGGACCGGCTGTTCCGCTCGTTCACCCCCGAGACCGAGCGGCCCGTCTTCGGGCTCACCAAGAACATCACCACGAACAACCCGCTGCGCGTGGCGACCCACGAGTACGCGGCCATCGCCCGTGACGTCCGCGCCGCGCACACCTGGCGCGAGCGTGCCGGACGGATCTTCCGCGGACCGGGCTGGCAGCCCGCGACCGCACCCGTCGTCGCGCCCGCCGCCGAGCCCGTCGCCGTCACGGAGCCCACCCGATGAGCGACCGGGCCCCGCACCGCGGGGACCGGCTCGCCCGGCCGCTGCTCGTCGCCTTCCTCGTCGCCGCCGCCGTCGACCTCCTCGGCGTGCTGGCCGGCATCCCGCTCGCGCACCTCGTCGCCAAGCCCCTGCTGATGCCGCTGCTCGCCGCGTACGCAGCCGCCCGCCGCGGGCCCCGGCTGCTCATCGCCGCACTGCTCTTCGGCTGGGGCGGGGACGTCCTGCTGCTGCCCGACCACGAGGTCGCCTTCCTGATCGGCATGGGCTCCTTCGCGGCGGGCCACATCTGCTACCTGCGGCTGTTCGGCCGCGCCCGCGGCTCCCTGACCGCGGGCATCGGGTACGCGCTCGTGCTCGCCGGATTCCTCGTGCTCATCTGGCCCGGCCTGCCGGCCGACATGCGGATCCCGATGACCGGCTACAGCCTGCTGCTCACCGCCATGGCCTGGCGGGCGGGCACCGCCGGGCGGTACGCGGCGGCCGGCGGGGCGCTCTTCCTGCTCTCCGACGCGCTGATCGCCACCGGCATCGCGGACTGGCCGCAGCTGCCCGTCCCGGACTTCTGGATCATGCTGACGTACATCGCGGCGCAGTACCTCCTGACCACGGGGATCCTCGCCCACCGTGCGGATTCCGCAGGGGGCGGCACGGAGGCGTACCGTGAGCGGAGTATCAGCATCTGAGATCAGCGAGGACTCCCACCCATGCGTGCCACCGTCATTCACGCTCCCCACGACATCCGCGTGCAGGAGGTGCCGGACCCGACGATCCAGCAGCCCACCGATGTGGTCCTGCGGGTTCTGCGGGCCTGCATCTGCGGCAGCGACCTGTGGGCGTACCGCGGCGAGTCCGCCCGGCAGCCCGGCCAGCGCATCGGCCACGAATTCCTCGGCATAGTCGAGGAGGCGGGCCCCGGGGTCAACGGCTTCGCGGCCGGTGACCTCGTCGTCGCCCCGTTCGTCTGGTCCGACGGCACCTGCACCTACTGCGCGGAGGGCCTCACCACGTCCTGCCCGCAGGGCGGCTTCTGGGGATCGGTCGGCTCCGACGGCGGCCAGGGCGAGGCGGTCAGGGTGCCGTTCGCCGACGGAACCCTCGTCAAGCTCCCCGCAGCCGCCGCGTCCGACGACCGGCTCCTCACCGCCCTCCTGGCCCTCTCCGACGTGCTGGGCACCGGCCACCACGCCGCCGTGGGCGCGGGCGTGAAGCCCGGCAGCACGGTCGCCGTCGTCGGTGACGGAGCGGTCGGCCTGTGCGGAGTCATGGCCGCCAAGCGGCTCGGCGCCGAGCGGATCATCGCGCTCGGCCGCCACACCGCCCGTACGGACATCGCCCGCGCCTTCGGCGCCACGGACGTCGTCGCCGAGCGCGGTGAGGCGGCGCTCGCGGCCGTACGGGAACTGACCCGCGGCGAAGGCGCCCACTCCGTGATCGAGGCCGTCGGCACCGAGCAGTCGATGCGTACGGCGATCGAGATCGTCCGCGACGGCGGCGCCATCGGCTACGTCGGCGTCCCGCACGGCAGCGCCACCGGACTCGACCTCGACGTCATGTTCGACCGCAACATCACCCTGCGCGGGGGCGTCGCCCCCGTGCGCACGTACATTCCGGAACTGCTGCCCGACGTCCTGGACGGCACGATCGACCCGTCGCCCGTCTTCGACCTGAGCGTCGGTCTCGACGGGGTGCCCGGAGGCTACAAGGCGATGGACGAGCGTACGGCGCTGAAGGTACTCATCAAGCCGTAGCACCGAGCATGCGGAAGGGCCGGGGACCGCCGTCCCCGGCCCTTCCTCATGTCATCCGGATGATCAGCGGCGGACGGCGTCCAGCGCGTCGACCATTCCGGCTCCGTAGAAGCCGTTGTAGTTCGTCGAGCCTTCGCAGACCGCGTCGATCTTGCCGTCGCCCTCGATGTCGTACGGCGCACCGCACGCGGTGGCGTCGGCCTGGTGCGTCAGCAGCGCCTTCACCTGGAACGCGGAGGCGTACGGGTGGGACGACTTGATCAGGGCCACGACACCCGCGACGTGCGGGGAAGCCATGGACGTACCGGCCTTGTAGTTGAAGCCACCGCCCACCGTCGTGGACAGGATGCGTCCGTTGACGGCCGGAGGCGCCGGCGGCTGGTAGACCGTCGAGTCGCCGCCCGGGGCGGCCACGTCGATCAGGCCGAGACCGTAGTTGGAGTACGAGGACTTCAGGCCCTTGGCACCCGTCGCGGAGACGGTCACGACGCCCGGCAGCATGGTCGGGATGTCGAGGCACTCACGCGGGTCGATCGTGCGCGAGACCGGATTCGTGTCGTTCGGGCTGGTCGTGTCCTCGATCTCGTCGGCAGCCAGATCGTGCTTGGAGTTACCGGCCGCGGCGACGTTGACGGTGCCCTTGCGCTCCGCGTAGCGGGAGGCGCGCGTGAGCGCCTCGACCAGGGCGCCCTGGTCGGGGTCGTTCTTGCAGTTGAACAGCCAGGGGTCGGTGTAATAGCTGTTGTTGGTCACCTCGACGCCCTGCTCGGCCGCCCACATGAAGCCGCACACGACGGCCTCGGTGTAGAAGAAGCCGCTCGGGGTCGAGACCTTGATACCGGAAACCTTGACGCCGGGCGCGACACCGGTCACACCGATGCCGTTCTTCGCCGCGGCGATGGTGCCCGCGACGTGCGTGCCGTGGTCGCTCTCCCCGGCCAGAGGCCGCCAGGAGCCCTCGGTGGTGTCCGGCGCACCGGTCACACAGTTCGCCGAGGCGCGGCGGTCGAAGTTCGGCGCGAGGTCGGGGTGCGTGTCGTCGACACCCGTGTCGATGACCGCGACCGTGACCTTCTTGCTGCCCATCGAGACCTCATGGGCCTTGTCCGCCTTGATGGCGGGCAGATCCCACTGCAGGGGCTCCAGCGGGTCCTGACCGGCCGTCGCGTCCGCCGCGGCGGCAGCGGCCTCTTCGGCGCTCAGCGGCTGCGCGGCCGAGCCCACGTCCTTCGTCGCCTGGGGAACGATCGGGTTGGTGCGCGTGGCACCGGCCGATGAGACGCCCCTGACCTGACGGATCGTCTTGGCGAAGTCCGGGTTCTGCGAGTGGACGACGATGACGCCGATCTGGTCGTACGAGATGACGACCGTGCCGCCCGCGTCGGCGATGGCCTTCTTGACCTGCTTGACCGCGCCCGAGCCGGTCTTGGTGTTGACGACGTACGAGAGCTTCGGCCCGTCGGTCGTGACCGCGGCGGTGGACGGTCCGTCCGTCGGGGCGGCCGAGGCCACCGCCGTCGGAAGGAAGCCCAGCGAGGCGGTGAGTGCAAGTCCGACGGGCAGCGCGAGTACGCGTGTCCGTCTGGATGCCAGATGAGCCATGGGTTCTCCACATCATCCGTGTCAGCCGACCGGACACCTGGCGCGTCCGGTCGAGTACATGACGAGTGAAGTTATCGCTGATCATCCCGGCGCATCAATGACTAAGGGCAAATGAGTTCGATGCGTGTCGTTACTGATATGCGGCCAAAGAGGTGAGTTGGAGACAGGGACGGTCGCGGTGAACCGCTTCGCACCGCTCTCCGTGCCGTTGTCAGGGAGTCGTACCACCGTCTCCCGATACAGAGGTCCCCCTTGAAGAACACCCTTCCCACCACCGCACCCGCGTCGCGAGGAGATTCCGTGGCTACCGATGCACCCCCACCGCCCAAGACCGTAACGGGGCCGGTCCAACCCACCACCGAGGCATTCATCGAGGTGCAGGAGAGTGCGGAGTTCGGTGACCTGCGCCGCTCGCACCGCGCCTTCGCCTTCCCTCTGACCATCGCCTTCGTGCTCTGGTATCTGCTGTACGTGCTGATGTCCAACTACGCCGGCGACTTCATGGGCACCAAGGTCGTGGGCAACATCAACGTGGCCCTCGTCTTCGGGCTCCTCCAGTTCGTCACCACCTTCCTCATCGCCTGGCTCTACTCGCGCCACGCCAACGCGAAGCTCGACCCGAAGGCCGCAGCGATCAAGTCCCGTATGGAGGCCGACGCATGAGCGCCGCCGCTCTCACCCACCCCAGCGTCCAGCTCGCCGCCGAAGGCGCGAGCGAGCACCGGCCGCTGATCATCACCCTGTTCGCGGCGTTCGTCGTGGCGACCCTCGTCATCACCGTCTGGGCCGGCCGCCAGACCAAGAGCGCCTCGGACTTCTACGCGGGCGGACGCCAGTTCACCGCGTTCCAGAACGGCCTCGCGGTCTCCGGCGACTACATGTCCGCCGCGTCCTTCCTCGGTATCGCGGGCGCCATCGCGCTCTTCGGATACGACGGCTTCCTCTACTCCATCGGCTTCCTCGTCGCCTGGCTCGTCGCCCTGCTGCTCGTCGCCGAGCCGCTGCGCAACTCCGGCCGGTACACGATGGGCGACGTCCTCGCCTACCGCATGCGCCAGCGCCCCGTCAGGACCGCCGCGGGCACGTCGACGATCGTCGTCTCGATCTTCTACCTGCTCGCGCAGATGGCGGGCGCGGGCGTCCTGGTGTCCCTGCTGCTCGGCATCACCAGCGACGCGGGCAAGATCGCGATCGTCGCCCTGGTCGGCCTGCTCATGATCGTGTACGTCACCATCGGCGGAATGAAGGGCACCACCTGGGTGCAGATGGTCAAGGCCGTCCTGCTCATCGCGGGCACCCTGCTCATCACCTTCCTGATCCTGCTGAAGTTCAACTTCAACATCTCCGACCTGCTCGGCACCGCGGCGAGCAACAGCGGCAAGGGCACGGCCTTCCTGGAGCCCGGCCTGAAGTACGGCGCCACCGGCACATCGAAGCTGGACTTCATCTCGCTCGGCATCGCCCTGGTCCTCGGCACCGCCGGCCTGCCGCACATCCTGATCCGCTTCTACACCGTGCCCACGGCCAAGGCCGCCCGTAAGTCCGTGAACTGGGCCATCGGCATCATCGGCTCCTTCTACCTGATGACGATCGTGCTCGGCTTCGGCGCCGCGGCCATCCTCAAGCCCGACGACATCATCGCGTCGAACAAGGCGGGCAACACGGCGGCCCCGCTGGCCGCCCTGGAGATCGGCGGAGGCGCGGGCTCCACCGGCGGCGCCATCCTCCTCGCCGTGATCTCCGCGGTCGCCTTCGCCACGATCCTGGCCGTCGTCGCCGGACTGACCCTGGCGTCCTCCTCGTCCTTCGCGCACGACATCTACGCCAACGTCATCCGCAGGGGCAAGGCCACCGAGAAGGAGGAGGTCCGCGCCGCCAGGTGGGCGACCGTCGCCATCGGTGTCGTCTCCATCGGGCTCGGCGCGCTCGCCCGCGACATGAACGTCGCGGGACTGGTCGCCCTCGCCTTCGCGGTCGCCGCCTCTGCCAACCTTCCGACGATCCTCTACAGCCTGTTCTGGAAGCGCTTCACCACCCAGGGCGCCCTGTGGTCCATCTACGGCGGTCTCGCCTCGTCCGTCCTGCTGGTGCTGTTCTCGCCGGTCGTCTCCTCCAAGCCCACGTCGATGTTCCCCACGGTCGACTTCGCGTGGTTCCCGCTGGAGAACCCGGGCCTCATCTCCATCCCGCTGGGCTTCCTGCTCGGCTGGGTCGGCTCCCTGATCTCGAAGGAGGAGCCGGACAAGGGCAAGTACGCCGAGCTGGAGGTCAAGTCCCTCACCGGCGTCGGAGCCCACTGAGAGAAGGAATTCACCGAGCCGTTCCGCTCACGCCCGACCCTGTCCGTCCGGCCGCGTCGTAGAGTCCTACGACGCGGCCGGACCGCACCTCGTGCCAAACGGGCCCATGGTGTTGTCACAGGTCTCGCGTAGTCTCGGAACTGTCAGAACCGCAACCGCGAGACACCACCGGGGGAGGGGGCCCACAGTGCTCATCGACACCTATGGCCGGGTCGCCACCGACCTGCGCGTATCACTGACGGACAAGTGCAATCTGCGCTGCACCTACTGCATGCCCGAAGAGGGTCTGCAATGGCTCTCCAAGACCGAGCTGCTGAGTGACGACGAGATCGTCAGGCTCATCCGGATCGCCGTCACCGATCTCGGCATCGAGGAAGTCCGCTTCACCGGCGGCGAGCCCCTGCTCCGCCCCGGCCTCGTCTCCATCGTCGAGCAGTGCGCCGCCCTGGAGCCCCGCCCCAGAATGTCGCTCACCACCAACGGCATCGGGCTCAAGCGCACCGCCGCGGCCCTCAAGGCGGCAGGACTGGACCGGGTCAACGTCTCGCTGGACACCCTGCGTCCCGACGTCTTCAAGACACTCACCCGCCGCGACCGGCACCAGGACGTGCTCGACGGCCTCGAAGCCGCCCGCGACGCCGGCCTCACCCCGGTCAAGGTCAACACGGTCCTGATGCCCGGACTCAACGACGACGAGGCCCCGGACCTGCTGGCCTGGGCCGTGGCCCACGACTACGAGCTCCGCTTCATCGAGCAGATGCCGCTCGACGCCCAGCACGGCTGGAAGCGCGACGGGATGATCACAGCGGGCGACATCCTCGCCTCGCTGCGCACCCGCTTCACCCTCACCGCCGAGGGCGAGGACGAGCGCGGCTCCGCACCGGCCGAGCGCTGGACCGTGGACGGCGGACCGCACCGCGTGGGGGTCATCGCCTCCGTCACCCGGCCGTTCTGCTCGGCCTGCGACCGGACCCGGCTCACCGCCGACGGTCAGGTCCGCACCTGCCTCTTCGCCCGCGAGGAGACCGACCTGCGCGGAGCCCTGCGCTCGACGGCTCCCGACGAGGAGATCGCCAGGATCTGGAAGCTCGCGATGTGGGGCAAGAAGGCCGGCTCCGGGCTGGACGATCCGTCCTTCCTCCAGCCCGACCGCCCGATGTCAGCCATCGGAGGCTGAGGACTCCCACTCCGCCAGGGTCACGACATCCTTCAGGAATCCGCGTACGCCGAGGAACGAGGAAAGGTGCTCCCGGTGCTCGTCGCAGGCCAGCCAGGTCTTGCGGCGCTCGGGGGTGTGCAGCTTCGGATTGTTCCAGGCGAGCACCCACACGGCGGCGGCGCGACAGCCCTTCGCCGAACAGATGGGCGTCGGGGCGGCGCTCTCGGTGTGGGTCTCGAAAATGTTCACGGGCTCAAGCCTAGGCCCAGGCTTCGGACGGCCGGCCGATGCATCCCCGCCGGAGAAAAGGCGACGCCGAGCAGCCACGGGGGGAGCTGCCCGGCGTCGGTCCGTCGCTCCGACGGGGGATGCGGAGCGCGTACGAAGTATGCCACGGGGACCGGGGTGCGGTGCACCGTAACTTCACGATTGATCTGAGCTTTTCCTGAGCTTCGGGGACGCCGTGGGCTCAGCCGTGCGTGTGCGGATAACGGGCATCCGCGGCGGGTCCCGTCTCCCCGTCGGCCTCGGCCGGACCCGCCACGGGAGCGGCGTCCAGAGCGGGCCGCATCGGCGTGGGGACGAAGGTCGAAGGGAGTGAAGTGGCGTTCTCCCGGCCCGCGTTGGCGATGACGACCGCCACGTAAGGGAGCAGCACACCCAGAGCCAGCGCCACGATGGCCACATGCCTCTCGACGTTCCACAGCACTGCCGACAGCACCACCGCGAGGGTCCGCACGGACATCGAGATCACATAGCGCCGCTGCCTGCCCCGCACGTCGTCGGCGAGACCCTGGCGCGCCCCCGTGATACGGAAGACCTCCGCGTCACTCCGCTTCCGCATCATGTTCCACCACCAGATCGCTGTGCCGGACGCTCCCCGGACCGGGCCGCTTCTACGGTACGCCGGTGATGCGCCGCGTTCGAGACCGGGGGCGGGTCGGTCCGTGCGGAACCGCTCCGGAACACCACGTACGGACCCGTCCGGCATGCGCCGTAGAGGCAACGGACGAAGACTGGGCGAACGTGCGCAGACCGCGCCGCACGAGGAGGCGAAATGAGCTGGTTGTGGGCAATCATCGTGGGCCTGGTGCTCGGCCTGATCGCCAAGGCGATCCTGCCGGGCAAGCAGGACATCCCACTGTGGCTGACGACCGTGTTCGGCATCATCGGCAGCGTCCTCGGCAACGCCGTCGCGACCTGGATCGGTGTCAATGACACCAAGGGCATCGACTGGACACGTCACGTACTCCAACTGATCGGCGCCGTGGCCGTCGTCGGTGTCGGCGACATGCTGTGGGCCTCGTTCCGCAGCAACAGACAGAAGACCTGACAGGCCCCGCGCACAGCAGAGCGGCCGGACACGCACGACGCGTGTCCGGCC
>NZ_JBSHFH010000064.1:0-39135 GCF_053617235.1 Streptomyces sp. NPDC055749
CAGTCCTTTTACACGGCAGATAGTCGGACCCGATTCCTTGACCTGCGTGAACTGGATTGAGTGTCCAAGCAGAGGTGTGTCTACTCGGCGGTGGATCGTCGAGGACGGGCTGTGGGCGCTGATCGAGCCGCTGCTGCCGCCGTTGACTGCGACGCACACACTGCCGTCGCCGAGGACGCCAGCTCCGCGACCGCAGAACTGGCGGTGCTCGCCGAGGCCGCAGACCGCCTCCGGGCGGGACGGCTTAACCAGATCGAGTTCGACGGCAACGTCTCACGGATCATTCGAACCCGCCGCCTGCTGCGCTGGGGGCCTGATGGTCCGGTGGGCCAACGCCCGTCCGACACCACCACTCACGCCCTCGGAGCCCTCCACCCGCGCCTCGGCGAGGACGGCACCGTCCACCGCGGGTAAGCGCATGGGCGGTGCCCTGTCGGTAGGCGAGAGAGCCGTCGCGGCAGGCAACCCTCAACACCTGGGTGCTCACGGAGCCACCGGCCGAGCCGTTCGGCGTCGCGTCCCTCCCACCCAGAGGGTCAGCGGGAGACGGGTGGTGGCATCGACCAGAAGAGGGCCCTAGTTGTCGCGGTAGAGCGCGAAGTCGTCCACCCTCAGCACTCTGGGTGCGGCCAGCGGCGGCACCCAGCATCACATGGGCGAGCAACGATCACCGCGGACGACTAAGACTCCGGGCGGTGGCCCGCGAGCGGAGCTTGTTCTAGTGATCGTTGCTGCAGGAGAGTTTGGGTGGGTGCAGCTCACTCCGCCTCAGTGGCCGATCTGTAGGGCCTTTGGGCTGCGGACAACATGACGCCGCGAGCTAAGTGATCATTTGGCAGACGCGCTCTAGCGCCGCAGGGTCTCGGTGCGTGAATCGGCTGGTCGCTGAAGGGCACCTGAGCCAGGTGCCACGCTCGCGTGACCGGCGCCGCCAGGTGCTGGATGTGACCCCGTGGTCTACGCAGTGCGATGAGTGAAGTGGCCCCGCTGCTCACGTTTCTTGGCGAAGCCGGAGAACAACTTGACGACCGCGATCGTGCAGCAGCCCGACGCTATCGGCTGGCAGGGGTCGTGGCCTATCGGAAATACCTTGCCCGGTGGCGCCGGCTGATTCGGGTGCCGTCCTGCTGGCGTCCTGTCAGGCGGCGTGTATCGGTCTGCCGCCGGACTCGAGGCGCAAGGTTCACACTCCCTCTCCGCTCGTGCACCGGTCATCCGGCAAGCCGGATGGCTTCGTGCCTTCGCGGTCGCTCGCGACGGTCTTCCTGGGCCGCCCTGGGAGGAGCGCCGCGCCTAGTACGCCGAGCAGACAGACGATGGCCGCGACGCCGCAGGCGATGTGGAATCCCCACATGAAGCTGTTCTGGACGGCGTCTAGCAGCTGCTGTTGCCCGGAAGGGGGTGCGTTGCGTGTCAGGGACAGGGCTGCGGCGACGGACTCCTGTCCGGCCTGGAGTGCTGGGTCGGGGAGGGCGCTGAATGCCGTTTTCGGCAGCTGGCCGGCGTATAGCGAGGTGAAGATGCTGCCGAGGACGGCGACGCCGAGCGTTCCGCCGGTTTCGCGGGTGGCGTCGTTGACAGCTGATCCGATGCCTGCCTTCGCGGGGGGCAGGACGCTGAGGATCGACTCGGTGGCCGGCGCCGTGGTGAGTCCGAGCCCGAGGCCCATGAGGATCATCTGCCCGACGATGACGCCATAGGGCATGAAGGTCGGTGAGAGGGCGATCCAGCCGAAGGAGGACGCGAGGAGCGTCAGCCCTGTCATGACCGTCGAGCGTGTACCGATGCGCACCGTAAGAGCGGCACCGCCGACCGAACCGACCGCGATGCTCAGGGCGACCGGCAGGATCCGCACGCCGGTCGACAGTGCTCCGTAGCCGCGTATCAGCTGGAAGTACTGCGTCACCAGGAAAATGAACCCGAACAATGCGAAGAAGGCCAGTGTGACTGACCCGCTGGCCGCGGAGAACGCGGGATTGCGGAAAAGGGCCACGTCGATCATCGGCGCGTCCCGGTGCCTCTCCACCGCGATGAACACCACGATGAGCAACCCGGCAGCGAGGAACCCGGCTATCCGGGCCGGGCTGCCCCAGCCGCTCTCGGGCCCTTCGATGATCGTGTAGACGAGCAGGCCGATGGCGGCTGTGGACAGCAAGAGCCCTGGGATGTCGATGCGAGCCTGGCCGGGGTTGCTGGACTCGGGCACGCAGAACCACGCGGCCGTGAAGGCGAGGGCGGCTACCGGCACGAGTGCGAAGAAGACCGAGGGCCAGGAGAAATGCGCGAGAAGCAGGCCGCCGACGACAGGCCCCACGGCCACCCCCAGACCTGTCACGGCCCCCCAGATCCCGATCGCCTTCGCTCGCTGGCGGCGATCGGGGAACGTGTTGGTGATGATGGACAACGTCGTCGGGAAGATCACCGCAGCACTCGCTCCCATGAGGAAGCGGATCAGGATCAGCGCACTCGCGGAGTCGACCAGACCGCCGGCGAAGCTGGTCAGGGCGAAGCAGGCCAGTCCTGCCAGGAGGGCAGGTCGTCGACCGAAGCGATCTCCGACCGAGCCGGCCGTGAGGACCAGGGAGGCGAAGGAGAGGTTGTAGGCGTCGACGATCCATTGAAGATCACGTGTGGAGGCGTCCAGCTCTCGGCTGAGCTCGGGGAGCGCGACGTTGACGATCGTTGTGTCCAGAGTGATCGCCAGGGCGGCCAGGCAGACCGTCCCGAGAATGATTTTCTGCCGTGAAACGGAGCGAGAAGACATTGCGGCCTCCAGCCCACTCGTAATGTTGACGGCGGCTACATGGACATAAAGTGATAATTTCACCGTATGGTGACATCGTCAACATGAGGCGGGGAGGAAGCGATGAAGAAGCAGAGATACCACCACGGAAATCTTCCTAAGGCCCTCGTGGAAGCCGGCCTGTCTCTCGCCCGCGCTGGAGGACCAAAAGCTGTCGTACTTCGCGCTGCGAGCCGGGAAGCCGGCGTCTCCCATAATGCTGCGTATCGGCACTTCGAGGACCGTGAAGCTCTTTTGGCGGCGGTCTCGCAGGGTTGCATGGGAAAGCTCGGCATGTTGATGGACCTAAGACTGTCCTCAGTGGCGGAGGACGCCGAACCCTCCCGGTCCTGGGCGCGTCTCGACGCCCTGGGAAGGGCGTACGTTGAGTTCGCCCGCACCGAGCAGGGCTGGTTCCAGACCGCCTTCTCCGCCACCGGTTCGCACGCCCCGCCCTTGCCGACAGCCTCTCAGACGGGCCCGCACCCCTTTCTCCTGCTCACGCGCTGCCTCGACGATCTGACCGAAGCGGGGGCGGTACCGGCCGACCGGCGACATGGCTCCGAGTACGCAGCCTGGTCAGCGGTCCATGGACTGAGCCACCTGCTCATCGATGGCCCCCTCCAAGAACTTCCTGAACACGAAGTCCAACTGGCCCTGGAAGTAACGCTCTCAGTGATCAGCCGCGGTCTCTGACAAGGGGCCGGTCGCCACCAACGCGGTGTTGTGTCCTCGCCTTGTCCGGCAGGCCGGGCACCCGAGGCCCTTCCGCCTTCCACCGCTGGGCGAGTCACCCCATGTGTACGGAGCGCGCCGTGCTCAGATGGAACGGCACAGCAAACGACGCAGGGAGAGGTTACCCGGATGTCCGAGGGCACCATGAGGGCGATGACGTACGAGACCTACGGGGGGACGGAAGTGCTCCTCGAGACCCGGCTGCCGCTGCCGAAAGTGGCCCCCGGCGAGGTTCTCGTCAAGGTCCGATGTGCCGGGGTCAACCCCGTCGACTGGAAGATCATGGCAGGCGGGCTGGACAGCCTGATGGATGTTGTCCACCCGGTGGTCCCCGGTTGGGACGTGAGTGGCACCGTCGAGCGGGTCGGCATTGACGTGCCCGAGTTCGCTGTCGGCGACGAGGTGATGGCCTACGCCCGCAAGGACTATGTGCACGGTGGCACCTTTGCGGAGTACGTCAGCGTGCCCGTACGCGCTCTGGCCGCCAAGCCGGCCTCGTTGAGCTGGGCGCGGGCGGCCGGACTGCCGCTGGCCGGTCTGACCGCATACCAGCTTCTCACCCGTCTGGGAACGACCGCCGAGGACACCGTTCTCGTGCACGGCGCCGCCGGCGGCGTCGGGTCCTTCGGCGTTCAGCTCGCCCGGGCTCTGGGAGCGAAGGTCATCGGCACCGCCTCCCTGCGCAACCACGACCGGTTGCGCCGGTTCGGCTGCGAGCCCGTCACCTACGGGGACGGACTGACCGAACGTGTTCGTGCCCTGGCTCCGGATGGGGTCACGGTCGTTGCCGACTTCGTGGGCGGAGTTCTGGAGACCACCCTGGCCGTTTTGGCCGAGGGCGGGCGGCATGCTTCCATTGCCGACCACGCCGTGCTCGGAGCGGGTGGCCAGTGGATCTGGGTCCGGCCGGACAGCGAGGACCTTGCGGCTCTGGGCCGGCTCGCGGACGAGGGCCGGCTCACGGTCGATGTCGCAGCGAAGTTCCCGCTCTCCGAACTCGCAGCGGCCTTCAGCCTCAGTCAGGAAGGCCACACCGCGGGAAAGATCGTCATTGAGGTCTGACCTCTGACCGAGAACCTGAGCGGGCGGCGCCCGGTCAGGGATTCCGCTCGGTCCAGGGTCCCCGCACGGTGCTACGTCGGCTCGGGCGTTGCCACGACCAACCTCGCGGCCTGCACCCTGTGCGATCTGATCCAGCAGGACTCCGGCCAGGCGGGCCCCACCGACCTGACGGCCCTGCCCTGGGTGAACCACAAGGTCCGCCGCCGGGAGCCGGAACCCTTCCGCTGGCTGGGCGTCCACGGCATGTACGCCGCCTTGCGCGCGGCGGACGGCCGGCTAGACCACTCCACCGTGCGTCGCTTCGCCCGCGCCCGCAGTCTTGAGGAACTCCTGGTCAAGGCCACCAACCGGGTGACCATCCTGGACGAGTACAAGCCTTACCTGCACCAGCGATGGACCGAAGGATGCCACGACATCCCCCAGCTCCACCGCGAACTGCGCGAGCAAGGGTTCACCGGAAACGTCCAGTGCGTCCGCCGCTACTTCCGCCCGTTCAAGAAGCCCCGCAGCCCCCGGCCCAAGCACCCACCGGCGCCCCCTCCCGATCCCCGGCCGGCGCCGAAGCCCCGCCGCGTCGTCCGCTGGATCATGACGAACCCCGGGCACCTCGCCGAGACTGACGCGACCGAACTCAATGAGATCCGGGCCGCCTGCCCCGAACTCGACGCCGCCGCACGCCACGTCCGCGACTTCGCCACCATGATGCCGACCTCCGCAGCGACCTGCTGCCCACCTGGATGGACAGCGTCCTCGCGGACGACCTGCCCGCCCTGCACACCCTGGTCAACGGCCTGCGCCGCGACTACGCTGCCGTCGCCGCGGCCCTTTCCCCCTCATGGAGCTCAGGCCAGGTCGAGGGCCACGTCACGCGCGCCAAGCTCCTCAAACGCATGGGCTTCGGCCGAGCGAACCTCGACCTCCTCGGCAGACGCGTACTCCACAGTCCATGATCTTGCCGAGTTCACCCTCAGTCGCGCGGCGTGGAGGCGTGGATGATGGAGCGATGTGGGTACGCACGGAGAAGATGCTGCAGATCCCGCAGCAGCCGATGACAGTTCGGGTTCACACGCCTGTGGGCTTCGCCACGGTGCTCTGGCACGGTGATCCGCAAGAGTCAGATGGCCAGCACCTCGTTGGATGGACGGTCGACGAGGACATCTCCTGGGGGCGTAACACGCGGTCAGCCGCAGTTGCCGGGCCAGCCCTCCGGCAGGAGGGGGATCGGGTAGTAATGCGCGGTCTCCTCCATCTCACCGAAGATGGTGCCGCAATCCTTCAGATGGGTGGCTGGCCGATTCTGTTCGATCTCGGATCACCGGTTCCCGGCAGCATTGACGGCGCTTGGGTGGAGATCAGCGTGGAAGCAGACAGCGTTGCTCTCTACCCATATCGGACCTGACCAGGCCGGGGGCCCTGAGTGACCACTCATAGGTCGTGGCTGCGTCAAGTGCTCGGGCGAAGAAGGCTCAGTCACCGCTTGTTGGCAGTTCCTCGTTGAAGTTCCGGTACGCGCCCGGGGCGTCGTTCACCCAGGCAGCGAGGGCTTCCAGGAAGCGGTCGAGTGTGTGGTTTTCCCACTCATGGCCGCGCTGCTGGAACTGCTGGTGGAGCTCACGAAGGAACACCACGAGCTCGTCGCGACTATGGATCTCCTCATGTGGTCGAGAGGGCATAGCGGCAACTTACCTTCCATGAGGACAGTAGAAGACTCGCGCCGTCACAAGATCTCCGAGAGAGCCGAATTCCGTGACCGCCGACACCTGGCTCTTCACCGTCAGCGAGAACAAGGTCGACAAGAAGGACTGCACGATCACGCTGATGGAAGGCTCCGGCATGCAGCCAGCCATCACGTGGAGCGTCATCGAGGCGTTCCCGGTTCGGGCAGTTCGTCGCGCGGGCCAAGGACCAGGAACAGGTCACGGTTGCTGAGCTGGCGGCGTCGGTGCAGGAGGCGGGACGGCAGGCTGCGAAGGAGTCGAGTGGCTGCCAAGGCGGAGTCGGACAAGGCTGTGGAGGCCGCGAGGCCGGCCAAGGAAGCTGCGTTGAGGGCGGCGTCCGAGGCGGAGGCCGCCAAGGACGACACGGAGGCGGCGGCCCGTTCAGCCAAGGCGGCGTCTCAGGGGCCGTGATCGGGGCCGAAGCGGCCGCTGATGCCGCGGACACGGCCATCGGTCCTGCTATCACCGGGCCCGCCTCAACGACGATGCGCACGCCTGATCCACACCGTCGGAGCCGGGCTTGGATCGGATCAGGTGGCCATGGTGGGCCGTACTGCGCCGAGGCGGTCGAGCGCCCGATACAGCGCCCGCACCAGGCGCGCCCGGTTCTGCGCGTGCGGCACGCTGTTGTGGGAAGGCACAGACAGCCGGCGCGCCGCCTCCCGGAGTACCACCTCGGTCAGCGGCCGCAGCTCGCTGTCCCTGGGCAGGCGCTCGAAAGCGTTGCGGAGATCGGAGGCGACGCACCGTGCGTGTCCGGTGAGTTGCAGGCTGATCTGCTCGACGTCGGCACTACGCAGTCCCGCCTCAGCGGCTTCCCAGGCGAGGACCGCAGCGGTGAGCGCCAGGTGCATCTCGCGGTCGAGCGGCATGGATTCCGCCACGATGCTCTCCGGGTCGTGCAACACGGTGTGGGTCATTTCCACTATTCCTCCGGTCCAGGTCCGCCGGATGCAGTGCAGGGCATGCTTCTCGACAACTCCCTCTCGTGCAGGTGGGGTCAGGCTGGATTCCAGGTGTTCCCGGGCAGAGACCAGACAGGTTTACCAAGGCCGGAGCGACGGCAGGATGGCCGTGCTCGCGGCGCAGGGGCCCAACAACCGACTGACCACCGCCGACGGAGTCCTGACCGCCGTGCTCTACCTGCGTAAAATCGGCACCCGAGACCTGCTCGCGCACTCTTCGGAGCCAACGGCAGCACAATCACCAGAGCCGTTCATTTACTCCAGCCCCTCCTGGCCAAGCGCGCCTGCCCCGTTCCACCCTCGACAGCCCGGTTCCGCTGACACCGCCGCGTTCCTCGCGAACAGCAGCCCGACGGAGATCAAACCCGCATGGTGATTCTCTGCGAGCCGTGACGAGCTCGTGCACGGTAAGCATTCGATGATCATGGGGCGAGGGCGCACCGGCGCTCCTGCAAGGACCTACGGTGCTTGGAGCGTCAAGTGAGCGTCCGACAGCTCACTCCCGTCTATTTGGATTTCCATGCCGTGACCAGGCCGGCGAGGGCGTCGGCGGCCTCCTCTGTGTCGCGGCCGTCGTCCGCGCGGGCGTGCCGGGCCAGCTCGACGTGGACGAAGCCGGCATGTTCGCGCTGCGCCGAGCGTCCCTGGACGTTGGTCGCGCCCTCCAACGGGCAGCGTGCCGCCCATGCCCGGCAGACCCGCAGCCCGTCGTCGTTCATGCGGTCGGCCATTGCGGCCACCTCGGCGGGCGCGGTCTCGACGGCGCCGGTGGAGACGACGGCGTCGTAGGGGCGGTCGGAGGAGTCGGTGAAGCCGTGCAGCTGCACGCCGGGCACCCCGCGCTTCTGCAGCTCCACGACGACCGCATGGAAGGCACTGTTCTCGCGGTGGGCGACATCGGCCGCGCCGTCCTCGCCCGCCCGGCGGTGGGTGCCGGCAAGGACGAGGGCGCCGCCGGGATTCTCCTCCAGGAGCCGGATGCCGAGGGCCTCGGTGTCGCGGTCGGAGACGGGGTGCGGGACCTGCACGTTCCAGCGGACGGTGGAGTCGGCGTTCAGGTACAGGCGGCCCCAACGGGTGGTCTCGCCGGTGCCGGTGGCGGCGATCTCGTCGTAGCGGCGGCCGGAGTCGGTGTCGGTGAGGCGGGTGAGGGCGAGACCGAGCGGGGAGAGCTGCCGTTCCGCCTCCTGCGCGTCTCCCGACAGCAGGCTCCCGACGGCCTTCGCCAGCCGTGCGCGCTGTGCCTTGCCCGGGGGACTGTAGGGGGAGTCGGCGCGGAACTTCGCTGTGTATCCGAGGATGCGGCTGCGCAGGTCGACCAGCTCCCGGGCGCGGGGGACGGAGTCCTCCGGGGTCGGGGACGTATCGGCCTGGCAGCCGACCAGAGCCAGCAGCAAACCCACTGGGACGAAAACGCGCAGAAAGTGTGACCTTCCCGTGATGGCGAATTCATGATCGCGTGTAGGGCTCATGTGAGTATGACTCGGTGACATTCCGTAAATCTTTCGGTATAGGTCGTTCGCTGGCGGTACTGGCGATAACCGCCGGCCTCACCGTGTCGTGCGGCTCCGAGGCCGCGCAGCCGCAGGCCAAGCCCGGCGGCCGCAGTTTCACCGTCGCCGCGGCCGGTGACGTCCTCATCCACCCCGAGCTGGTCGAGCAGGCCGCCAAGGATGCCAAGAAGAGCGGGCGCGGAGAGGCCGGCCTGGACTTCGGGCCGCTGCTCGCCGGGCTGAAGCCCGTGATCAGCAAGGCCGACCTGGCGATCTGTCACATGGAGACGCCGGTCGGGAAGCCCGGGGGGCCGTTCCAGGGATACCCGGAGTTCCTGGTTCCGCCGCAGATCCTGACGACCCTGAAGGACGTGGGGTACGACACCTGCTCGACGGCCTCCAACCACACATTCGACCACGGACTGAAAGCGGTGCGGCGCACGCTGGACGCCATGGACGAGGTGGGCCTCGGGCACACCGGGTCGGCGCGGACGCCGGAGGAAGCAGAGCAGATCAACATCCGTGACGTCAATGGCGTCAAGGTCGCCCACCTCTCCTACTCCTGGGAGTCCTTCCTCAACCCCACGCCCGAGAAGGAGCGCTGGGCCTTCAACCGCTCCAGCACGGACGACGTCAAGAAGGCCGAGAAACGGGCCCGCGACAAGGGCGCCGAGGTGGTGCTCCTCTCCCTGCACTGGGGCCTGGAACATTACAACGAGCCGAGCGTTCCGCAGTTGGACATGGCCCAGCGGATCACCGAGGAGACCGGGGTCGACCTGGTGATCGGGCACCACGCCCACGTGGTGCAGCCGATCCAGAAAGTCAACGGCACCTGGGTCGCCTACGGCCTCGGCAACCAGGTGGCCCGGCACTCCTCGCCGACCGGCCTCACCGAGGAAGGGGCCATCGGCTGGTTCGAGTTCCACGAGACCGCCGACGGCTGGGACGTCTCCGCCCGCTACCGCACCACGCAGGTGGACATCCCGCCCGAGATCGAGGCCGGGGAGAAGGCGGCCAAGGGCGCGGTCGAGGACCTCCGGGTGGTGGACGTCCAGCAGGCGCTGGAGAACCCCGAAGGGCTGTCCGACGACCGGATCGCCCGCTACCGGCTGGCCGAGGACCGCACCCGCGGCTTCCTCTACAACCGGGGAGCGCCGGGCGGCGACGGCTTGAAGCGGCTGTCTCTGGAGAAGTGACCAGGCCCACAAACTCCTTCGTGCCGACGGATACAACCTTGTCGGCGCTTATCAGTCCTTTCTGTGACGGCGTCTCGCAGCCGAATGACAGCGGTGCTTCCTCCGGGCGCTGAGCACCCACAGCGACCAAGGAAGAAGACCGGTGACATCGACTCCTGCCGCGCCCATCGTGCCGAAAGGCCGGCGGCGAAGCCGCAGACGCGCGGACATGCCGCTACTGGGCGGCATCCGGCCGCCGATCGCGCTGCTGTGCGTGCTGATCCTCGCCCTCGCCGGCCTCACGGCCAAGGTGCTGGGGCCGGGCACTGAACAGGTCGTACCGAAGGCCGTGCTCTCCTCACAGCAGTACTTCGCTCAGGACGGCGCCATCGCCCTGCGCGCCTCGATCGACGAGCGGGTCACGGACCTCGAACGCACCACCACCGCGTTGAACGCGGGCGGTCCGGTGGACCCCGAGCGCGTTCTGTCAGACCTGAGCAAGGCGTACCAGAAGTGGACCGGCACCACGGTCCTGGACCTGGAGAGCGGCAAGGTACTCGCCGCCCGCGGCGAGCGCATCCCGCTCGCCTGGCTGGACAAGGGCGTCCTCACCGGTGACAAGGCCCTCACCCCGCGCATGGTGCGGCTGGAGACCGGCGACGTACGCCTGATGACAATGGCCGTGCTGGACGGGAAGGAGGGGGATCAGCAACTGCTGATCGCCTCCAACAGCCTCTCCGTGCCCTCCATCAACCTGGGCCCGTTCCGCAGCATGGCCGTCGTCGCACGGGGTGGCGAGATCCTCGCCACCGCCGGTTTCGAACAGTCCGAGGCACTCAATTCGGACGCGGAGCGCGAGGAACTCACCTTCCTGCAGAAGCAGATGACCCGTCTGTCCGACCGCGCCGCCAAGGAGACCGAGCAGAACCCCGTCAGCGCCCGCGAGCCCGGTTCTCGCGGCTACCCCGGCGTCAGCGGAACCCTGCTGGGCGAGGACTACAACGGCCGCATCGCCACCGCGGGATACGCCTCTCTCGCCGCCTCCGACCCGGAGGACGGGGAGAGTGTCGCCGCCGGCCTCGGCCTCACGGTCGTCGCCATGCTCCCCGTGGTCCAGCAGCAGACCGTCACCGAGGACGGTCGGCAGCTCTTCGGCCTGCTCGCGGCGGGCGCCTTGGTCCTGCTCGGACTGCTCGCGGTCGCCGTGCTGTGGATGACCGTGCAGCGTCCGCTGCTCGGACTGTTCCTTGAGTCCCGCCGGCTCGCCCGCGGCGACCTGATCCGTCCTGTCACGGTGCCCCGCTGGGGCGAGGCCGCCCGTATCGGCGCCGCACTGGAGCGCACCCGCGGCCAGCTCGGCGGGGTGAGTGCCCCTGACGGTGCCAGCGATGCCCGCCCGGCCGGCAGGTTCCGGGGCGGTGCGCGCGGGCCGCTGGTGCTGACGGCGGTGCTCCTGCTGCTGTGGTGCGTCCCTGTCGGTTTCCTGCTCAACCGCACGGACGGGACCGTCAGCATCCCCGCTGTCATGGTCAACGACCAGCGCGACCGCACCGACCTGGTCGCCGACCGGGCCCGCCGGGCGTTGAACGAGGCCCAGGCCGACCTCGTCTCCACCTCGCGCCTGATCGACACCGACAACCCCACCGCCACCGAGGCCCTGCTCAAGGACGCGCTGCGCGAGCACACCCGCTACCAGGCGCTGTACGTCGTCGGTGAGGCCGGCGACATCGTCGCCCGGGCCGGCGACGACCCCCACCCGTGGAGTGCGGAGGAGGACCGGTCGCTGGTCCGTGTCTCCGGGAAGGGCGAGAAGAAGCCCGTCGTCCAGACCGGGGCGCCCGTGCCGGAGCACGACGGCATGACCCTCGTCGGCGAGGTGCGGGTGGAGTTCCTGAACTCCCTGCTGAAGCGGCCCGGCCTCGGCGAGGTCCGGATCGTGAACGCTGACGCGCGCACTCTCGCCGCCAGCGACGGTTTCCTCGCTTTTGAAGGGCTACCGAACGATGGGCTGCCCGACCTGGTGCGCGCCGCCAATGTGCAGGTGGGTGCCGGGCCCGTGGAGAACGGCCTGCTCATCCGGGACGGTGGCGCCGTCACCGTGGCCGCCGCGGCGCCGTTCACCGGCGGCGGCATCGCCTCCGACCTCGGCTGGACCGTCGTGAGCTGGCAGAACGCCGGCCAGTTCGAGATCACCGCCTACGAGCGCGAGGACCGCAGCGTCCTCGCCAGTCTGCTCGGCCTCGCCCTGATCGTGGTCTGTTTGGGCTGGATCCACCTCGTTGTCGTACGGCCCCTGCGGGCCCTCGCGGCCGGCGCCGAGAAGCTCGCCGACGGCGACCTCAAGACCGTGCACTACCCCCGCTACCAGGACGAGGTCGGCGCCGTCGTGCGGAGCCTCGAACTGATCCGTCAGCAGTTGCAGGCCCGCCGGCACACCCAGGCGCGCCGGCCCGCCGAGCCCCGGCCCGGCGCCGGAGGAAGGTGACCAAGCGTGCTCTACCTCTACTTCGTCCTGTTGATCGGCAGCCTGTTCCTGCTCGTCGCCGGCATCGTGGAGCAGCGTCGGCACTACGCCGCGCTGCACACCATCCCCTCGCGGGTGCTCGTCAACGGGATCCGTGGCAAGTCCTCCATCACCCGGCTCTGCGCGGGCGCGCTGCGGGGCGGTGACCTGGTCACCGTCGCCAAGACGACCGGGACCGCGGCCCGCTTCATCCACCCCGACGCCACCGAGGAGCCGGTCTACCGCAAGTTCGGCATCGCCAACGTGGTGGAGCAGATCGGCATCGTCCGCCGGGCCGCCACCTACCGGCCCGACGCGCTCGTCATCGAGTGCATGGCCGTGATGCCGGCCCTCCAGGAGGTCAACCAGAGCAAACTGATCCGCTCCACCATCGGCGTGCTGTGCAACGTCCGCGAGGACCACCTCGCCGAGATGGGCCCCACCCTCGACGACGTGGCCCGCTCGCTGTGCCGCTCGATGCCCCAGGACGGTATCTGCGTCACCGCCGAGAAGGAGCGCTTCGACATCCTCCAGGAGGAGGCGGACGCCCGGAACTGCCAGTTGGTGTACGCCGACCCGGAGACCGTCAGCGACGATGAACTGCGCGGCTTCAGCTGGTTCACCTTCAAGGAGAACGTGGCGATCGCCCTGGTCGTCGCCGAACTGCTCGGCGTGGAGCGCGAGGTCGCCCTCCAGGGCATGTACGACGCCCCGCCGGACCCGGGCGTGCTGTCGGTGGAGCGCTATGTGGCACCCGACGGCAACCGGCTCGCCTTCGCCAACGTCTTCGCGGCCAACGACCCCGAGTCGACGCTGATGAACATCAACCAGCTCCTCGACCTCGGTGCCATCCGCCGCCCCCTGAACGTGGTGATCAACTGCCGCCCCGACCGCGTGGAGCGCAACGGGCAGATGGGCGAGATCATCCCCGACCTCCAGCCCGACAACGTCTTCGTCATCGGGCACCCCTCCAAGAGCGCCATCGACTCCATCCCCGCCGAGTGGCGGGACCGGGCGGTCGACCTGGGCGGCGAGAAGCGGTCCGCCGAGGAGTTCATGCCGGCCCTGCTCGGCCGCATGTCCGACGGCTCCTGCCTGGTGGCCATCGGCAACATCCACGGCCAGGGCGAGGAACTGCTGGAGTACCTCGCCGAACTCCCCGCCGACGAGAGCGACGCGGACGAGGAGACACCGAGCCCCGCCGCAGCGGCCACCCCGGCGCCGGCACCTCGCCTGGACCCGTTCGCCGCGTACCCCCCGGCGTACGAGGAGCGCTACCAGGCGTCCCAGACCCAGGAGATCCCGGTGGTCCGCATCCCGGCCCAGCCGTCGGGGCAGTACCGCCAGCAGCACGAGCCCCATAAGCCCCACGGCCAGTACACACAGCAGGAGCGGTACGAGCCCTTCGGGGAGAACACCCACGCGCCGCGCCAGCAGCCGTACGAATCCGCCCAGCCGACTTGGCCGCCCTACGACGAGCCGCACCACGACGCCCGGAGACCCCGTTGACCACCGCCGCACTGACCCCCGAGATGGCCGCCCTGGGTATCGCCATAGGGTTGTTCTTCTCGCTGGTGTGCTACCTCACCACCAACCTCTCGCCCGGCGGCATGATCACTCCGGGCTGGCTCGCCCTGACGCTGATCGAGGACGTCCAGCGAGCGGCCATGGTGGTGGGTGTCACCGCCCTCACTTACGGCGGCACCAAGATCATGCAGCGGCTGGTGATCCTCTACGGCAAACGGCTGTTCGCCTCGGTGGTGCTCCTTGGCGTGCTGCTCCAGAGCACGGTGATGATTCTGCTCTCGCTGGAGTTCCCGCTGCTCTACGGCAACCAGACCCTCGGCTTCATCGTGCCGGGCCTGATCGCCTACCAGTTGGTGCGCCAGCCCAAGGGCCCCACCCTGCTGGCCACCGGCACGGTCTCGCTCATGGCCTACATCGTCGTCGCCGCCGGGCTGCTGCTCGGCATCATGCCCGCTGTCTGACAAGCCGCCCCAGAACAACCGAGGAGTAACCGATGGCAGGGAAGAAGAAGTCGCGGCCCGTTCTCTCGGGTCTGGTGGTGCTGGCGCTCGTCGCGACCTCCAGCTACCTCACTCTGGAACTGCGCAAGCAGGAGGCGCCCGGGGTGACGGAGGTCCGCAACGTCGGCGTCCTGGACGGCGGCGATGGCTCGGGCTCCGCCTCAGCCTCCGACGACAAGGGCGAGGCCACGTGGTCCCGGCTGGAGAACCCCGCGCGCTCGGTGCTGCGCGGCTCCGACGGCCAGATCAAGGCGGTGTTCACCGACGGTGCGCGCCTGGCCACACTCACCGGCCCGGCCCGCACCTTCGCCGAACCGGCCTCGACCTCCTCCAAGGTCTCCACCACGGACTGGGTGCGGCTGATGCCCGAGTCCTGGAAGAAGGGCGCCGAGAAGGAGAAGTGGTTCACCGACTGGCACGCCGAGCACGAGGACAGCAAGGAGGACGACCTCTTCGCTATCGCCTTCCAGTACGTGGCCGGCGCCCCGCAGAAGAAGGACGAGCAGGGCATCGCGTATGCCGGTGACGCTAACTTCGGACCGCTGAACACCGCCGGCGGAGAGGGCGGTGACCTGCGCCTGGAGCAGTCCGACTTCTACGACTACCTCGGCCTGCCCTACCCCTTCCGGAACGGCCAGACCGGTACCCCCGAGCCCCTGCGCGCCAAGTCCCTGGACTGCTCGGGATTCATACGGATGGTGCTCGGCTACCGCACCCGCTACCCGCTGATGTCTTCGGACACCTCCGGCGACGGACTGCCGCGCACCGCCAACGGCATGGCCCGCTCCGGCCAGGGCATCGATGTGCTCCCGCTGACCGGGGTGACGGCCGACGACCGGCCGTCCGCCATCGACCAGCTCCAGCCCGGCGACCTCGTCTTCTTCAAGCTGGACACCCGCACCAAGGACCGGCTCGACCACGTCGGCATAGTGCTCGGCTACGACACCGAGGGCCACCTGATCTTCGTCTCCAGCCGCGAGGAGGTCAACGGCCCGACCATCGGCGACGTCGGCGGGGTCTCCCGGCTGGACGGCAACGGCTACTACGCCAAGACACTGCGCAGCGCCAAGCGGCTGTGACCATGACTGGCCGCCTGGCGCTGCGGACGGGGGCTACCGTTTTGGCCGCGGCCGCGGCCGATGCCTGGGCCTTGCCGCGGCGGGTTCGGCTGGCGGTGCAGCCGGTGACGATCACGGGGTCGAGGATGTCGTTGTCCAGGCCGTGGAAGCCGAGGTCGGCCAGCGCCCCGAGGTCGACCGCGCGCAGGTGGGCCAGGATGTGGTCGTGGCGGGCGGCGGTGTTGTCGTGCGTGTGGCCGGGCCGGGCGGCGGATATCCATATCAGGCGGCCCTTCTCGTCGGTCAGGGCGAGGAAATGCAGGCCATGACTGCGGTGGTTGCCTGAATAGTTCCGCCGGCCGGCCCTGCGGGTGCGATGCTGGGTGCGGATGAGAGTGCCGTCGATCAGAACCACCTCCACGCCCTGCTTGGCGACCTTCATCAGGGCGCGGTCCAGGCGTGCCGGCCGCCGGGTGAGTACCGCGTCGACTCGTCCAGGTCTCCTGCCGCACGAGCAGGCGACGATGGCGGAACATCACTGGTGGACGCAGACTGAGCTGTGCCAACCATAGGAGTGCGTAGTCCCGTTGCGAATCGTCCCGCTGCTGAACGACCTCCTCAAGGGGCACCTTCCGGCGAAGCCCGTCCAACCGGCTTGGCACCACTGATGCGGCGCGCCGAGGTTCGGCCCTCGGCACGAGAGCTGGGGGCCGGACCGGGGCGGGGTGTGCGTCAGCGACGTGGGGCGTGGACCCGCTGCTGGTAGTGGTCGGCCATCAGTCGGCTGACCGAGCCCAGCGGGTCGTGCGGCAGGAGCTTGGCGGAGAAGTACATGTGCCCCCTCACCTCGCGGTAGTCCTCGCAGAACGTGAGATGTCGGGAGAGTTCCGCGGGGTCGAACCAGGCGGCCGGCTGCCCGGTGACGCCCACTTTGTAGAGCGCCTCCCCGATGTACAGATTGACGCCCGTCCCCCGGACGACATCCGCCCACCACGGCACGAGCTTCGCGTAGTCGGCCACCGTGAACCCGATGTTCCAGTACACCTGCGGCACCACGTAGTCGATCCAGCCCTCGCGGACCCACTTGCGGGTGTCCGCGTACAGGTCGTCGTAGGTCTCCACGCCTCCTGCGGTGGCCGAACCCTCCGGGTCCGTCGCGGAGTTGCGCCAGATGGCGAAGGGGCTGACGCCGAACTGCACCCGGCGGCGGATGCGCCGGATGCCCTGACCGAGTTCCTGGATGAGCAGGTCGACGTTGTTGCGCCGCCAGGCCGCCTTGTCCGTGAAGTCGCCGCCGTACTCCTGGTACGCCGACTCATCACCGAACTCCTGCCCCACCGCGGGGTACGGGTAGAAGTAGTCGTCGAAGTGCACCGCGTCGAGGTCGTACCGGCGTACGGCGTCGAGGATGGCCTCGATGCAGAAGCGACGTACCTCGGGGATGCCGGGGTTGTAGTACATCTTGCCGCCATAGGTGACGAGCCACTCCGGATGCAGTTTCACCGGGTGGTCGGCGGCCAGCTTCTCCGCCTTGGTGTCGTTGCGGACCCGGTAGGGGTTGAACCAGGCGTGCAGTTGGAGGCCGCGCGCGTGGGCCTCGCGCACCGCGAAGCCCAGCGGATCCCATCCTGGGTCCACGCCCTGGGTGCCGGAGAGGAACTCCGACCACGGCTCGAAGGGCGAGGGCCACATGGCGTCGGCTGTCGGTCGGGCCTGGAAGACCACAGTGTTGAGGTTGCGGGCGACGGCCTCGTCGAGCCGGGCGAGCAGCTGCGCCTGCTGCTCCCCGGCCGTCAGGCCCTGGCGGCTCGGCCAGTCGATGTTGGCCACGGTGGCCACCCAGCTTCCCCGCATCTCCGGCTTGCCACCGCCGGAGAAGCCGCGGGCCGGGTCTGCCTCGGCGCTGAGGGCCGCGCCCGTGGCACCATCCGCCGCGAGAGCCTGCCCGCTCAGGGCCACCGCGCCCACCGCGCCCGCCACCGCCGTGCCGAAGCGCCTCCGGCTCAGGTGCTGCCATCCTTCGGGGTTCCCGCTCACCATGTGGTCCTCCGACGCTGCGTCAAAAAGTGGTCTGAACCACTCCGTCTCTTCGGAGGTCATCTTCGGGGCCGCGTCCGCGCGGGACAACCCAATGGCGCGGACCATTGCGGAATTCTTTGGTCTGGGCCGCAGAAAGCATGCCGGGGAGACTTGAGGACCCAGATGGTGATACGTGGCCAGCAGACGGCGGGAGCGCGAATCCGGCCATGGGCGGGTTGACACTCCTTTCGCTGCTGTTGCAGGGATCGCTCCGCCTGTGCCGTGACATGCATCCTCCGACGGCGAGGACACACGACCCGACTGAGGGAGGGCGCCCGGCCTGCCCCGTCCAACTACCCTGGAAATGCTTAACCGTGGCATCGCCGGGCGGACTACGCTCGGTTTCGCGCCTCGTCCCGCAGCTCTCTCTTGAGGATCTTGCCCGTCGCCGGGAGAGGCAACTGGTCGCGGAACTCCACCAAGCGCGGGTACTTGTACGCCGCCATTGTGGATTTGCACCACTCGACCAGGTCCTCTTCGGACGCCGTCTCGTTCGCGTTCCGCACGACGAACGCCTACCGCCGGGCACATCGCAGTGGAACCGGATTGAGCACCGGCTGTTCTCCCACATCTCCATGAACTGGCGCGGCAGGCCCCTGACCAGCCATGAAGTCATCGTGCAGTCCATCGCGGCGACCACCACCCGCACCGGACTGACGGTCCGCGCCGAACTCGACACCGGCGCTTACCCCACCGGCGTGAAAGTCGACGACGCCCAGGTCGACGCGCTGACGATGACCCGCCACCGCTTCCACGGCGACTGGAACTACACACTCCACCCTGCCGGTCCCCGCCCGGCCCCAAACCAGGCAGCAGAATCGGAACCCACCGCCGCGGCAACCGCTTGGCCACCCGCGCCCACCGCCAGTCTCGGCTCCTCTTCTCTCCGCGACCCGGAACTGACCGGTATGACCACTTCACAACTGGACGCCCTGGTCAGTGCGTTGATCCCGGCACTGACGCAGCAGCGCGAGCAGACCCGCTGCGAGCGCCGGGGCGGTGAACGCCGGCGGAGACGAGGCGCGGGCGCCCAGGACAAGCTCTCCGACACGGACCGGATCCTGGCCACCGTGCTCTGCCTCCGCAAGATCGGCACCCATGACCTGCTCGCCCAGCTCTTCGGCGTCACCGGAAGCACTCTCACCCGGGCCGTCCAGGAAGTGCGGCCCCTCCTGGCCGAGCACGATCACGCGATCCCGCCCTCAACCGCCAGATTCCGCACCCCGACAGACGTGGCCGCCCACCTCGACCGGTACGGCAGCCACCCCTCAGAGAAGATCAAACCCGCATGTTGATTTTCTGCGAGCCCTTAGTCGCTGTAGCTACGGAGCCAGATGAGTTGGAATTTCATCCGGTCCTGACCTCGCTCCTCGCGACGGGGCAGTCGCGCCAAACCGCTGAACCCTCGGATTCTGATTCCGATCGCCGACGGAGATCCGCACGGCTTTGCTGCGCGGTGGGCGGTAGGACAAACGACTGTTGCTCTAGCAGTGCCTACCTCGGGGGCTACGCGATGCGAAACCGGTCCAAGTCTGCGGTTGGGTCTGCTTTCCTGACCGTTCAGGACCCCGCGAAGCACATGGGCATCTCGGTGAACACCCTTTACATTGGGCGCCATCTTAAGGATGGGGACGTTGGGCAGGTGGCGGGTCCCCTCGTCGATCAGACGTGGTCGTCTTGACGCGACCGGCATCGGACGTTGCGAGGTCGCTACGGCGACAACTCTACGTAAAGAGTGATGGCCCATCAGGTTGCTCTGACGTACCGTCATGCAATCAAGATCATCTTGCACGTGCGTTGCACAAGGTGCTGAAAAACAACAGTGATCAGCGAAGGGCCGTGAAGGTAGTAATCGCAGGTCAGCTGGCCCGTTGAGGTGTCGTGCCCCTTGCCCTAAAGGGGCACGACACCCCGCCCGTCAGATGTCCTGGTACCTAGCGGAAAGCCGCCCTCATGAGACTCACTCAACGGACGAAGCTGGAGTCCCTTCACGACCACGCGCCGGTGCGCGAGGCCCTGGACAGCTTCGAGGATCAGCGGTTCCTCGACGCCCTGACCGGGCCGCTGCAACGCGTCGTCCGTGCGATCCCGCTGGGCCGGGCCCGCGACCTCATGCGCGGCACCTGGCTCGGACACCCCTTGCATCCCGCCTTGGTGCAGGTTCCGATCGGCTCGTGGACCAGCGCCGCAGTGCTCGACCTGATCCCCGGTGAACAGCGGGCCGCGACGGGCCTGGTCGCCCTCGGTCTGCTCGGGGCGGCGCCGGCTGCAGCGACAGGGTGGGTGGACTGGGCGGAGCAGCATCCGCGCCAGCTGCGTATCGGTGTGGTGCATGCCGCTGCCAACGTCGGCGGCATCATGCTCTACGCGTCCTCCCTAATCGCCCGACTGCGCGGCCAGATGGTGGCCGGGCGGTTGCTGGGCTTCGCGGGCCTGACCGTGGTGAGCTTCGGCGGCCTCCTGGGCGGCCATCTCGCGTACGGGCAAGCGACGGGCGCCAACCGCACTGAGGACGCCTGACCAGGCAAGGAGCGCGCACGGTCCGGCGAGAGCCGCCCCGCCGGCAAGTCCTCACCGACCGGCATGCCCTCCTCCCAAAGGGGCAGGGGCGGAACGAGCACCGGAGCGAAAGGACGCGTCCGGGCCGACCTTGACCAACCCGGTGCGGATCACGCGCTGGACCTGTCCTCCCCCGGGGTCCTGCTGCGGCAGGTCACCTGCACCGGCCGGCTCGGTGATCATGGAGCTCAGCTACGCTCCGCGTCCTGAATACGGCCTCATCCACCCCGTGATGACGCCCGTGCCGGCGGACTCACCGCTTACGGAGGCGCTCACCGTCTGGTGATGTCGGCCCCTGTCCCGCTGGAGGTCGGTGGGTCCACGGCGCACGGGGAGTTCTCGCTGACGGCAGGGCAGCGCCTAGCTTTTGCCCTGCACGCCGGGTCCCCGTGGGGCACCGAGCCCACACCGTGGCGTGCCAGATATATCCGCCGCCGCATGGCCGGCACCATCAAGAACTGGCGGTCATGGACACGCGCCCACCAGGGCTATCGCGGCCCCTGGCAGGAGGAGGTCGCTCACAGCGGACGCGTGCTGCAGGCCCTGACCTTCGCTCCCACCGGAGCCATCGTCGCGGCGCCCACCACGTCACTGCCCGAGAGCATTGGCGGCGACCGCAACTGGGACTACCGCTACACCTGGGTGCGCGATGCCAGCTTCACCCTCCAGGCGCTGGCCACAGCCGCCTGCCGAAAGGAGAAGGAGGCGTTCTTCGGCTTTCTCGCCCAGGCCGCGGCCACTCAGCTGTCACGCGGTGTGGATCTACAGGTCATGTACGGCATCGGCGGCGAACGAGACCTCAGCGAACGCGTCGTGCCCCACCTGAGCGGCTGGCGCAGGAGCGAGCCGGTGCGCGTAGGCAACGACGCCTGGCGCCAGCGCCAACTCGATGTCTACGGAGAACTGCCGGACGCCGCCCACCAGACGCTTCCCCGCGGCGAGCTCCTCAATGCCCCCACCCGCGCCTTCCTGCTTCAAGCGGCCCAGACAGCTGCCCGACGCTGGAGCGAACCCGACCAGGGCATCTGGGAGGTACGCGGGACCAGCCGCCACTTCCTGCACTCCAAACTCATGTGCTGGGTCGCCCTGGACCGGGCCATCGACATGGCGCCCGCACTGGAGGCCACCACCGACCACGTCAACGACTGGAAAGACACCCGCGCACAGATCGGCACGGCGATCGAAACCAGAGGATGGAACGCACACCGGGGCGCATTCACCCAGGCATTCGACACCGACGAGCTCGACGCCTCCGCGCTCATGGTTCCCCTCGTCGGCTTCCTGCCCGGCCACGACCCCCGCGTCCGCTCCACCGTCGATCCAATCGCCTCCCAGCTCGCCGACACCCGCGGCCTGGTACGCCGCTACCTCGACGACGAAATCGAGGCGAGGGAGGGATCGTTCCTGCTGTGCACGTTCTGGCTCGCCCACGCCCTCGCCCTGACCGGCGACAGGGGCCGCGCCCGAGACGTATTCGAGACCGCGCTCGCACACGCCAACGATGTCGGCCTCCTCGCGGAGGAGGTCTCCTCGGTCACCGGAGAGGCGCTCGGCAACTACCCCCAGGCCTTCAGCCACATCGGTCTCATCAATGCCGCCGACGCCATCCACCAAGCCGACCAGGACACGCACTCACGCCCAGCGCCCAGAAGCTGACGGGCCGAACCTGCCGGCCCGGTGCACCACTCTTGAAGCGCACCCAACGTCGCCGCTATCAGGCCGCGCGCCGCAAGGCGACGAAACAGCGATCCCGGGTACTCCACTGCTCGGTAGCAGCCCAGCCTGTCTCCCGGGCCGCGCGCAACAACACCGGCACACCGAGCCTGGCCCACGGAAACGCCGCACCAAAGCTCCTCCGCCCGTCGTCCACACGCACCAGTAGCCGCTCGTCGACGTCCCCAGAAGCCGTCTCCACCAACAACAGACCTCCGGCCGCCGTGACCTCAGCGACGCGCTCCAGCAGGGCATGCGGGTCGCCGCCGATACCGACGTTGCCGTCGATCAGTAGCGCGCTCCGCCAGCATCCCTCGTCCGGCAGAGGGTCGAACACACTGCGACACAGAGCCCTGCCGCCCATTCGCACAGTGCGGGCGACGGCTTCCTGACTCACGTCGATGCCGAGACTTGAGTGCCCGAGCCCGCGCAGAGCAGTGACCAGCCGCCCGGCGCCACAACCGATGTCAAGCACCGGCGCAACGCATCGGCGCAGGACTGTGAGATCGGCGAGATCTGCGCGGGCACACCATCGCTCGATCTCGAGCGGCATCAGCCAACCGCCGGACCCGCGCAGGAACAGTGGGCTACGGCCGGCGCGGAGCGCATCACGGTACGGGCCGTCCTGCCACGCAGCAGTGCCTCCTACCCGTCCCGAAGCCCGGGACGAATCCCCAGATCGCAAGGAGACGAAGGGCCCCTTGTCGGGCTGGCCGGGATCCTGGGCCCGCAAGGCCTGGGGTGGTTGACATGGCTTCAACCACTTTCCCCTCTCACTTCACTTCCGGCACGGTCGGCCGTTGGCGGTCACCGTCCCGGGCAGATCGGAGCTGGCTGGGGTGAACCCATGCGCATGTCCCTAACACGATTGACCTCGTTCGAAGCTGAAGCAACGCCGCGACCAAGCAAGGCGTACGCCACGCGGCTCAACAGCGTGACCTGCACCACGGCAGCCATGTTGTGGAGCCGAGCAGCGCCTCTGAGCTCGCAGTCGGCCGCATGGAGACGCCGGTGATGCGCTCACGCATCGGCTCCAGCCGCAGGTACGGCTCGGGCTGGCGTACGTCGGGCATGCCCAGGGAGACGGAGCGCGACTTCCGCAGGGACCGGGTGGCAATGGAACGGGCTCAGGGCGCCGGGGCGAAGAGCTCCAGCGCGATGTTGTCCGGGTCGCGGAATTCCAGGATGTAGCCGGCGCCGATGTCCTTGATGCCCTCGTGCGGAACTCCCTCCTCGTCGAGCACCCTCACCGCCGACTCCAGCTCCTCGTGGTCGCCGACCGCGAAGCTGAGGTGGTCCAGGCCCGTGCGGTCCTCGTCGAAGCGGTCCTCGGAGACCGGGCGCAGCCCGAACAGAGAGTCCCCCAGCTGGTAGATGACGCCGCCGAAGAGGAACGAGAGCTCCTCGCGCGTCTTCTCGTCCGCGTCGGGCGGAAGTTGGAACGCCACCGGCAGCCCGAGGACCTTGTCGTAGAACGCGCGGGAGCGGTCGATGTCCGTCACCGTGAGACGGATGTGAGCGTAGGAACGGGGGTTGATGGGCATGGCTCCATGTTCCACCTGCCGGCGCGTGCGGGGCCGCACCGCCGCGCCGCGCGCGCTCACGCCCGGGTGTTCTCACCCGAGGGTCACCCGGCGAAAGCGCGTCAGCGCCAGCAGCATGAAGGCCCCAGTGATCAAGCACGCGCAGCCGAGCGCGTACGGCAGCGCGTGGACGACGGGCCAGGCGTCGCTCACCGGGACACCCCTGGGCGCCGGATTGCCGAAGAGGTCCCGTACGGCCGTCGCCGTGGCGGAGACCGGGTTCCACTCCGCCACCGCCCGCAGCGGCCCCGGCATCGTGTGCGTCGACACGAAGGCCGACGACACGAAGGTCACCGGGAAGAGCCACAGCAGGCCGGCGCTCTGCGCCACCTCCACGCTGCGGGCCATCAGCCCGATGGCCGCGCCGACCCATGACATGGCGAACGCGAACAGCAGGATGAGCAGGTACGCGAGCACGGCGTCGCCGGCGGACGCGGCGATGCGCCACCCCACCAGCAGCCCGCACAGGGAGGTGACGACGAGCGTCACGGTGCTCATGAGCAGGTCGGACATGGTGCGGCCGAGCAGCACGGCCATCCGGGGCATGGGCAGCGACCGGAACCGGTCGACGATGCCCTTGTCCATGTCGTTGGCCAGACCCAGAGCGGTGAACGCCGAGTTGAAGGTGACGGCCTGCGCGAAGATCCCGCCCATGAGGAACGTCCGGTAGTCCGCCCCGCCGAGGCTGCCCCCGAAGACGTATGCCAGCAGCAGTACGAACATCACGGGCTGCACCAGGGCGGCGATTACCGAGCCGGGAGTGCGGCGCAGGTTCAGCAGGTTGCGCCAGGCGACGATGGACGAGTCGCGGGCCAGCCGCCGTACCGACATCATCGCCCTGCCTCCCGTGCGCCCGCGCCGACGGTTCCATCGGCGGTGTCCGGTCTGTGGGACGCCTCCGGTTGGCCGGTCAGGGACAGGAAGACGTCGTCGAGGGTGGGCGGCGCGAGTGCCACGTTCTGTACGGCGATGTCGGCCAGCCGCAGGCAACCCAGGGCGTATTCGAGGCTCTGGGCGCCGTGCTCGGTGGCGACGGTGAAGTGGCCCGTACGGGCGTCCAGGGCCGGTGTGTGCGGGCCCAGGGCGTCCAGGATCTCGCCTGCCGCTGCCCGCGCCCGGGGTTCTGTGACGGTCAGCGACAGTCGCTCGCCGCCGACCCGGCCCTTGAGTTCGGAAGCCGAACCCCGGGCGACCACACTGCCGTGCTCGATGACGACGATGGTGTCGGCCAGCTGATCGGCCTCCTCCAGGTACTGCGTGGTGAGCAGGACCGTCGTACCGCCGTCGACGAGTTCCTGGATGGAGGCCCAGGTGTCGGCCCGGCTGCGCGGGTCGAGCCCCGTGGTCGGCTCGTCCAGCACGACGACGGGCGGGCGGGCGACGAGCGCGCCCGCCAGGTCGAGGCGCCGGCGCATTCCACCGGAGTACGTGCCGCTGGGCCGGTCGGCGGCGTCTTCGAGCCGGAAGCTTTCGAGCAGCAGCCCCGCCCTGCGCCGGGCGGCGTGCCGCCCCATCCCGTACAGGCGGGCGACCAGGTAGAGGTTCTCGCGGCCGGTCAGTTTCTCGTCGACCGCCGCGTACTGGCCGGAGAGGCCGAGGTTGCGCCGGACGCTCTCGGGATCCTCGCGTACGTTGTACCCGGCCACCCAGGCCTGCCCGCCGTCCGGCCGGAGCAGCGTCGACAGCACGCGCACCGTGGTGGTCTTGCCGGCCCCGTTCGGGCCGAGCACCCCCAGTACGGTGCCGGGCGCCGCCTCCAGGTCCACACCCGCCAGGGCCTGCTTGTCCCCGAAGCTCTTGGTGAGCCCTTCGGCGCGTATCGCCGCTTCGTTCTGGCGCTCCGTCATCGCTGGCCTTTCGTCGCGCTGTGAGTCGTTCTGTGAGTCGCGCTGTGATCTTGGGGCGGCAGGACTGGATCAGGCCATGGCGACTCGGGCACTCCTGGGTGTGAGGTCCGTCCAGTGCACCTCCACGTAGTCCAGGCAGGCGGCGTGGGTGGCGGGGCCGAACATGGCCTCCCACCCGGCGGGGACGTCGGCGAAGGACGGCCACAGTGCGTGCTGGCCTTCCTCGTTGACGAGGACGCGGTGCTGGGTCTGCGGGTCGTCGAAGGGGTTGGTCATGAGTGGTCTCCTTGTGCGGTGTGGTGGGCGGCGCGGAGTGCGGCGGCCAGCGTCGTGCCGATCTCCGCCCGCGCGGCCGGCTGCATCATCTGGGCGTGCGCGCACGCCACGTCGTGGTTCTCGATGTGTCCGTCGATGTACGGCGCCCACAGTTCGAGTCCCAAGGCGTCGCGCGGGCGGCCTTCGGCGGCGGTGAAGAACAGGACGGGGCCCCGGTAGGTGCGGGGGGGTGTACTTGCGCATCAGCCGTGCCTGGCCGGCGAAGTTGTCCACCATCGTGTCGATGGTGGCCGGTTCGAGGGACCCGAGCGGGCTGCCGTTGCGGCGGAACGCGTCCCGTACGGCGCTCGCCTTGACCTCGCCGTCCCCTTCGAGGGTCTCCTCGCCGACGCCCATGTTGGCGAGCAGCGCCCGGAAGACGGTGTCGCGGTCGGCGCTGTCCAGGCCGTCGAGCGGTGCGATCGGGAAGGCGTCGAGGAGGGTCAGCAGCGCGATCTGCTCACCGGCCTCCTGGAGCTGTACCGCTACCTCCTGTACGAGGTTGCCTCCGAAGGACCAGCCGAAGAGGTGGTACGGCCCGTGCGGCTGTACGGAGCGAATTTCGGCGACGTACACGGCAGCCATCGCTTCCATGCTGTCCGGGAACGGGGCCGCGCCGTCGAGGTTGGGGGTCTGCAGGCCGTACACCGGCTGGCCGGGGTCGAGGTGGGGCAGCAGTCCGCCGTACGCCCAGGCCAGTCCGCCCGCCGGATGGACACAGAACAGCGGCGGGCGGTCCCCGGTGGTGCGCAGAGGCAGCAGCGTCGACAGCGGACTGTCGTCCGCGCCGTTGAGGAGGCGTTCCGAGAGCGCGGCGACGGTCGGCGCCTCGAAGAGGCTGCGGATGCTGGCCTCGATGCCCAGGGCGGTGCGGATACGGCCGATGAGCCGGGTCGCGAGCAGGGAGTGACCGCCCAGCGCGAAGAAGTCGTCGTCGATCAGGATCTGTTCGACGCCGAGCACCTCCGCGAACAGGGTGCACAGTACGTCCTCGCGGGGGTTGCGGGGCCCCCTGCTGGTCCCGTCGGTACCGCCGGCGGATGCTGACGGCGCCGGATCGGGCAGGGCCTTGCGGTCCAGCTTGCCGCTTGGAGTGAGCGGAAGGCGGTCCAGTGTCTGCCAGCCTGTGGGGACCATGTACGCAGGCAGGTTGCGGGCCGCGTGGGCCCGTACGGCGGACAGGTCGGCCGGCCCTTCGGACAGCACCAGGTAGGCGGCGAGGCGTGTCCCCGCCGAACCGTGGTCGTGGGCGATCACAGTCGCCTGGACGACATCGGGGTGTGCTTCGAGCACGGCCGCGACCTCGTCGGGCTCGACCCGGAAGCCGCGCACCTTGACCTGACTGTCGGTGCGTCCGGAGAATTCCAGCGCGCCGTCCCGGCCGCGCCGCGCGCGGTCTCCGGTGCGGTACATCCGTGTTCCGGCCGGGCCGAACGGATCGGGAACGAAGCCGCGCGCCGTCTCGGCCGGCCGGTCGTGATAGCCGAGCGCGAGGCTGTCGCCGGCGAGGTACAGGTCGCCCACGACCCCTACCGCCACGGGGCGAAGCCGCGCGTCCAGCAGATACACGCTGGTTCCGGTGACCGGCGCGCCCAGTACGGGGCGGTCGGTCTCGGCGAGCTGGGCGACGACGGTGTCGACGGTGGCTTCCGTCGGACCGTAGAAGTTCCAGGACCGTACCTCGGGCACCTCGCGCAGCGCGGTCCACAACTGCGGCGGGACGGCCTCCCCGCCGAGAACGAGGACCGACGGGCGGTGCTGCGGGGCCGGTGCGAGCAGACCGGCGTCCAGCAGTTGGCGTACGTGGGTCGGCGTCGATTCCAGCACGTCGAGGCGCAGTTCACGAACCGCGTCGACGAGGGCTTCCGAATCCCGCCTGGTCAGGTCGTCGAGCACGTGCAGATGGTGTCCGTCGATCATCCACAGCACAGGGTCGAGAGCAGCGTCGAAGGACAGGGCGGCGGTCAGGGCGACCTGCAGCCGGCGGAATCCGCTCGCGCGCACCGCCGGGGTGAAGACCCGCTGCCGGTGGTGGTCCAGCAGCCGGGCCAGTGAGCCGTGCCCGACGAGCACTCCTTTGGGCCGCCCGGTCGACCCTGAGGTGTGGATGAGGTACGCCGCCGAGTCCGGCCGGGGGCGGACGGTGGGCGCGGGAGTGGCCGGCGCAGTGAGACAGCGGGCCGGTCCGGCGCTGTCGAGCACCAGTTGGGGCCAGACCTCCGCGATCCGGCCGGCCGTGGCGGCAGCGGTGACTACGAGCCGGGGCCGGGCGTCGTCGAGGACTGCGTCGATGCGCCCTTGGGGGAGGGACTCGTCAACCGGCGCGTAGATGCCGCCAGTCTTGAGTACGCCCAGCAGGGCTGCGATGGAGTCGACGGACCGGGGCAGCACCACGGCCACCACGTCGCCGAGCCCGGCGCCGGATTCCCTCAGCAGGGCGGCGATGCGCTCGGAGCGGGCGTCGAGTTCCGGGAACGAGATCCGGCCGTCGGGCGCGGTGACCGCGATGTCACCGCTGCGGGAGGCGGCGACCGTCTCGGTGAATCGGTCGAGGACGGTCGCCGGACCAGTGGCGGGCTCGCCTCCGTGCCCGAGTGCCACCAGCCGTGCCTGCTCGTCCTCGTCGATCAGGGCCAGGTCGGCGACCTGGGTGCCGGGTTCGGCCACGGCCAGGTCGAGGATTCTCAGGAACCACTGCGTGATCCGGTGTGCCGTCACCTCGTCGAAGAGGTCCCGGCTGAACTCGAGGGTCGCGTCGAGCGTTTTGTCGCCGGGCCCCGCTCCGGGCCGCTCGGTGAAGCCGAAGGACAGATCGAACTTGGCCCCTCCGGTATCGACTCCCTCCATTCGTGCCCGCAGGCCTGGCAGGTCCAGGCGGGGCGGCCGGGTGTTGTTGAGGGTGAGCATCACCTGGAAGAGGGGATGACGGGCGAGGGAGCGCGTGGGCTGCAATGCCTCCACGAGGCGCTCGAACGGCAGCTCCTGGTGGGCGTAGGCGGCCAGGTCGGTCTCTCGTACCTGTGCCAGCAGTTCCCTGAACGTCGTCTCCGGTTTCACCTCGGTGCGCAGGGCGAGCGTGTTGACGAAGAAGCCGACGAGCGGTTCGAGGGCCTCGTCGGTCCGCCCCGCCACCGGGGTGCCGATGACGACGTCGTCCCCGGATCCCGCGCGGTGCAGGACGGCCGCAAGCGCGGCGTGCAGGACCATGAAGGTGCTGGTCGCGGACGTCCTGGCCAGCCGGCCGAGAGCCGCGGTCGTGTCCGCCGGCACCTGGAACGCCACGACTCCGCCGCTGCCACCGGAGACGGCGGGCCTGGGCCGGTCGACGGGTAGCGGTATCTCCTCGGGCGCCCCGGCCATCTTCGCCGTCCAGTAGGCCAGTTGACCGGCGGAAAGAGAGGCCGGGTCGTCGGCGCTGCCGAGCAGCGTGCGCTGCCACAGGGTGTAGTCCGTGTACTGGACCGGCAGTGGCGCCCAGCTGGGCGAGCGCCCGGCCGTCCGCGCCGCGTACGCCCCGGCCAGGTCCTGGGCCAGCGGACCCATCGACCAGCCGTCGGCCGCGATGTGATGCACGGTGATCAGCAGGGTGTGCCGGTCCTCGGCGAGCCGGAACAGCTCGGCGCGCAGCGGTATCTCCTGCGCCAGATCGAACGGCCGCCTGCTCGCCTCCCGCAGGGCCCGTGCCAGAGCCGGCTCCTCCAGGGCGATCACCGGCATGCCGGGGCGCGCGTCACCGGGGGCGAGCACGGCCTGGAAGGGTTCGCCGTCGCCGGTTTTGACGAGGGTGCGCAGGCTCTCGTGGCGGGCCACCACGTCGGCGAGCGCCCGGTGCAGCGCTGTACGGTCCAGGGTGCCACTCAGCCGTACCGCGACCGATATGTGGTACGCGGCGGTATCCGGCTCCAACTGGTCCAGAAACCACAGCCGTTGCTGCGCGGGGGAGAGTGGGGGAAGGGCGGGCCTGGTGGCCCTGCGCAGCGCGGGACGCGCCGTACCCGCCTCGTGCAGCCGCTCGGCGAGCGCCGCCGGGGTGGTGGACTCGAAGAGCGTACGGACCGGCAGCTCGACGCCGAACGCCGAACGGATCCGGCCGACGAGGCGCGTGGCCAGCAGCGAGTGACCGCCCAGCTCGAAGAAGTCGTCGTCACGGCCGACCCGTTCGTGTCCGAGGCTCTCCGCGAACAGGGCGCACAGGATCTCCTCCGGAGCGGACCGGGGCGGGTCGCTGTCGGCCGCGCCCGGCGAGGGGGCCCCGGCCGTGGGCAGCGCGGCGAAGTCCACCTTGCCGTGCGCGGTCAGCGGCAGCTCGGCCACGGGTATGACCGCCGGCGGCACCATGTACGCCGGAAGCCGGTCGGCCAGGTAGGCACGCAGCGCGCGGGTGGACAGCTCCTGCCCGTCGCACGCGACGACCCAGCACACGAGCCGCCCCTCGCCCCGCGCGTCCGGCTGTACGGCGACAGCCGAGTGGGCCACATCGGGGTGCGCGGTGAGCAGCGTCCCGATCTCGCCGGTCTCGACGCGGAAGCCGCGTACCTTGACCTGCCCGTCGGCGCGCCCCACGAATTCGAGGCGGCCCTCCCTGCGCCGCACGAGGTCTCCCGTGCGGTACATCCGGGTCCCGGGGACCCCGTACGGGTCGGGCAGAAATCGGGCCGCCGTGGCGGACGGGCGGTTCTCGTACCCGCGGGCCAGGCCGGCGCCCGAGAGGTAGAGCTCACCCGTGGCTCCCGGGGCGACCGGACGCAGCCGCTCGTCGAGCACACGGGCACGGGTGCCGGAGACGGGGTGGCCCAGGTGGGGGCGGGTACCGGCGGTGACGCGGCCCATCACGCTGTCCACGGTGGTCTCGGTGGGCCCGTACAGGTTCCACACCACGGTGTCCTGGAGCGTTGCGAGCTCCTGCCACAGCGACTCGTTCACGGCTTCGCCGCCGAGCGCGAGCACGCGTGGCCGGGGCTGTCCTGGGGCGAACAGGCCGCAGGTACGCAGCTGTTCGAGGAAGGATGGAGTGGTCTCGACGACATCGATCGCGTCGCGGTGCACGAGAGCGGCGAACGCCTCGGGGTCGCGGCGCGTCGCGTCGTCCACCAGGTGCAGTTCGTGCCCGGCGACCATCCACAGGAGCGGGTCCCAGGAGGCGTCGAAGGTCATGGCCGCCGTGAGCGCGACCCGCAGCGGGAGGCCGTTGTTCGCGGCCTCGGCCGGCTCCATCAGCCTCTCGCGGTGACTGGCGAACAGGCTTACCAGGGACCGGTGCTCGACGACGACGCCCTTGGGAAGGCCCGTGGAACCCGAGGTATAGAGCACGTACGCGGCGTCCTGGGCGCGCGGCATCCTGGGAGCGTTCCCCCCTGGCTGTGCGCCACACCGCCGGGTCGTCGAGGAGCAGACTCGCCGCTGCCGGCGGCAGCGCGTCCCTGGTTTCGGCCGTGGTCAGCAGCAGCCGGGGCGCGGCGGTGTCGAGGATCAGCTGGTTGCGGGCACGAGGATGCGAGGGGTCGACCGGTACGTACACGGCTCCCGCGCGCAGCACCCCGAACAGCGCCACGATGTGCAGTGATGTGCGGGGCAGGGCCACGGCCACCCGGTCGCCGCTGCCGACACCCGACTCCGCTAGCAAGCACGCCAGTTGCTCGCTGCGGGCCAGTAGATCCCCGAAACTGAGGCGGCCGTCGGAGGCGACCACGGCGGTACCGCCGGGCTGGAGGGCGGCGCGTGTGGTGAGCACGTCCAGCACTGTCCAGTCCTCCGCGGCCGCCCCCTGGCGGGCGACGGAGGACCCGGCCACCGGCTTCTGTGAGGCCCGGGGCAGCTCGTCCAGGGCCGCGTCGTGCTGGTCGGGCGTCAGGAAGCCGACGTCGGCCGTGGGGCGGTCGGGGTCGGCGAGGGCCGCTCGCAGCAGGCGCGTGAAGTGCTCGGCGAAGCGCTCCGCCGTACTGCGGTCGAAGAGGTCTTCGCTGAATTCCAGCTCGCCGCCGACACCGGTCGGCGCGCCGTCACCGTCGTACTGCTCGGTCAGGTCCCAGGTGAGGTCGAACTTGGCTCCCGAGCGGCCGATGGAGGCCTCGTGGCTGACACTCAGGCCAGCCAGCGCGGGGCGGGGGGCCGGGGTGTTGTTGAGGCTGAGCATGACCTGGAAGAGCGGGTGGCGGGAGAGGGAGCGCGCCGGCGCCATCTCCTCCACGACGCGCTCGAAGGGGATGTCCTGGAGTGCGTACGCCGCAAGGTCGCCGCGGCGGACCCGCTCCACGAGTTCGCGCAGGCTCGGCGCCCCGGACGTGTCGGCTCGCAGGACGAGTGTGTTGACGAAGAAGCCCACCATGTCGGCGAGAGACTCGTCGGTGCGGCCCGCCACCGGCGTACCTATCGCGATGTCGTCACCTGCGCCCAGCCGCGTCATCAGGGCGGCCAGCGCCGCGTGCAGCACCATGAACGTGCTGGCCCCGCAGTCGGCCGCCAGCCGCACGAGCGCGCGGTGCGTGGCGGCGTCGAGCCGGACGGGAACGGCCCCGCCCCGGTCGGACGCGCGCGCCGGGCGGGCACGGTCGGCGGGGAAGGTCTGCTCCTCCGGGAGCCCTTCGAGGAGCTGCGCCCAGCGGGCGAGCTGGCGTCCCCCGAGGCTGTCACCCTGCCGCTGGTCGCCGAGCAGGTCGCGCTGCCACAGGGCGTAGTCGGCGTACTGCACGGGAAGCGCGTTCCATCGCGGCGCCTCACCAGCGGTGCGCGCCGAGTAGGCGGCGGCCAGGTCGCGCATGAGCGGACCCATCGACCAGCCGTCCGCCGCGATGTGATGCAACGTCAGCACAAATACGTGCTCGTCCGGCCCGGTGGGAAACAGCTGAGCGCGCAAAGGCAGTTCACGACCGAGGGCGAAGGGCGTTCGGTCGGGCCCGCTGTGTACGCTGCCCTCCGGCATCACCTCGAGCGCCGGGCGGGCGGCCTCCGGGGCGAGGACGCGCTGGTGGGGGCCCTCCTCGTCGACGGCGAAGAGGGTACGCAGACTCTCGTGCCGGCCCGTCACGTCGGCGAGCGCTGCGGTGAGTGCTTCCCGATCCAGCTGGCCCGACAGCCTGAGAGCGACCGGCAGGTGGTAGGCGCTGCCGGCTTCGCCGAGTTCTTCCAGTAGCCACAGCCGCTGCTGCCCGAAGGACAGCGGCAGCCGCTCGGGGCGCGGCTCGGCGGCCTCCACCGGCGGGCGCGCCGTCGGGGCCGTGTCCAGCGCGGCGATGAGACCGGCCGGGGTCGGCGACTCGAAGAGAGCGCTGATCTGTAGTTCGACGCCGAAAGCGCCGCGTATCCGGCTCACCAGGCGGGTCGCCAGCAGCGAATGCCCGCCCAGCAGGAAGAAGTTGTCGTCCCGGCCGGCCCGGGGCACGCCCAGGCAGTCGGCGAAGACCGCGCACATCAGTTCCTCGTCGGGGGTGCGTGGTGCGGCGCCCCGGGCCGGAACGGGCGCGGCCTGCGGCAGGCGGCCAGTGTCGAGCTTGCCGTTCGGGGTGAGCGGCAGGCGGGCAACTGTCGCCCACGCAGTCGGCACCATGTGCTCGGGAAGCAGACCGGTCAGGGCGTCCCGTATGTCCGCGAGGCCGGCGTCGCTGGCCAAGCCGTCGGTAACCAGGTACGCGGCGAGCCGTTCCACCTCGTCCGGGGAGCCGGTCAGGGTGACCGCCGCCTCGGTGACGCCGGGCAGGCTCCGCAGCGCGGACTCGATCTCGCCGGTCTCCACACGGTAGCCGCGCACCTTGATCTGTCGGTCGCTGCGGCCCAAGAACTCCAAGGTGCCGCTCTCGCTCCAGCGGGCTAGATCCCCCGTCCGGTACATCCGGCCGCCCGGCGGCCCGAACGGGTCCGGCAGGAACCGCTCCGAGGTCAGCCCCGGACGCCCGGAGTAGCCGCGCGCCACGCCCTCGCCGGACAGGTACAACTCACCGGGCGTGCCCAGCGGCAGCGGATGCAGCGAAGGGTCGAGCACGTAGGCCCCGGCGCCGGCGACCGGGCGCCCGATGACCGGGGTGTCGCCCGTGATCCGGGTGGTCACCGCGTTGACGGTGGTCTCGGTGGGGCCGTAGAAGTTGAAGACCAGCAGGCCGGTCTGGGCGGCGAGTTCGTTCCACAGCGCGTCGTCGACGGCTTCCCCGCCGAGGGCGATCACCAGGGGCCTGTGCTGCGGTGCGGTGAGCAGCCCGGCGGTGAGCATCTGCCGCAGGTACGTGGGGGTGGTCTCGATGGCGTCGATGCGCTGCTCGACGAGGAAGTCCACCAGCGCTTCGGGGTCGCGGCGGATGTCGTCGCCGACGATGTGCAGTTCGTGGCCCGCGACCATCCACAGCACCGGGTCCCACGAGGCGTCGAAGGAGGTGGCCGCGGTCAGAGCGACCCTCAGTCGGCGGCCCAGCGTCCGCTCGGCCAGCGCGTGGGTCTCCTGCCGGTGGTGTTCGAGGAGGTTGCTCAGCGAGCGGTGCTCCACGACGACGCCTTTGGGTCTGCCTGTGGAACCGGACGTGTAGATGACGTACGCCGCGTCGCGGACGCTGGGCCCGCGCGGTTCGGCCGCGACCGGCTCCAGGCCCGCCAGCGCCGGGTCCACCAGGGGGAGCGCGCCCGGAGGGTCCATGGTGCGCGCGGTCTCCGCCGTCGCGACGAGCGCGATCGGCTGCGAGTCCTCGATCATGAAGGCGAGCCGGTCGGCGGGGTAGGAGGGGTCGAGCGGCAGATACGCGGCGCCGGTCCGCATCACCGCGAGCATCGCCACCACCAGATCCGTGGACCGGGGCAGACCGACGGCCACCCGGGTGCCGGGCCCGGCGCCCCTGGCGGCCAACACCCGGGCGAGTGTGTCGACCTGGGCGTCGAGCTCCCCGAAGGTGAGCCGGGTGCGGCCGCAGACCACGGCGGTGTCCGTGGGCGCGGTCCGCGCCTGTTCGGCGAGCTGCTCGGGGAGGGTGGCCAGCTCTTGTGCCCCGGCGTCGGCGGGGGCCGGGGCGCCCAGCCCGAGGACCTGGAGCCGTTCGTCGTCGGCAACCACATGGAGGCTGCCGATCGTCCGCTCCGGGTCCTCGGCGAAGGCCTCGATGAGACGGCACAGGCGCTCGTGATGGGCGGCCAGCTCCTGCGGGGTGTAGAGCCCGGGGTTGCCGAGCAGGTCGACGTGGATCCCGCCGTCGGCATACGAGGCGTGCACGGCGACGGCCATGTCCTCCACCGGGCCGATGGACAGGTTGTGCAGCGTCGCCTGGTGCGGGCCGAAACTCAGCCGGTCGTCGAAGGCCAGGACATTGACCGAAGGTCCGGCGAGCGGGACGTCGGTACCCGTGAGACCGAGGTCGCGTCGCAGACTCTCCGACGGGTAGCGCTGGTGCGCCAAGACCTTGCGGGCGTGGGCGGACGCCTGCTTGGCTACGTCCGCGACCCGGTCGGACGGCGATATGCGCAGCCGCATCGGCAGGATGTTGCTGAGCATGCTCGGTGTCGCGCGGGCCAGCGGCGTGCGCCGCCCGGTCACCGGCAGTCCCAGCAAGACCTCCCCGAGTCCCCGGCTGCGGTGCAGATAGACCGCCATGGCCGCCATGAACAGCGTCGGCCACCCGGCGCCCGCCTGTTTGGCTGCCGCGCGCAGCCGCTCGGCGTCGGGGGCCGCGAACTCCCGGCTCACGCGCAACGAGCCGTGTCCGGGGGAGCGCCGCTCCTCGGCGAGTCCGGCGGGGGCGGGAGCGCCGGCCAGGTAGTCCGACCAGAACTCGCCGTCCGCGCCCTGCCTTCCGGAGGTCCGGTACGTCTCCTCCTCAGCGATCAGCGCCCCCAGGGCGGGCTCCGGCCGGGGTCCCTGACCGGCGGCTTCCGGGGTCGGGGAATCGGTGTAGACCTCAGCGATCCGGGCGAGGGCGAGGGCGGCGCCGTATCCGTCGAGCGCCAGATGGTGCACCTGCTGGTGGAACAGGTGGCGTTCCTCGGTCAGGCGATAGAGCGTCATGCGCACGAGCGGCCCGTTGGCGATGTCCGCCGGCCGGCCCAGGCACTCGTTCATGCGCCGCAGTGCCTCGGCTTGCGGGTCGTCGTACCGCGACAGATCAACCAGCGGAACCTCGGCATCCGCGGTCGCGTGAACGAGCTGAAAGGGAATTCCGTCGCGCTCGCCGAAGGTCAGACGCAGCGCTTCCCTCTCCCCGGCGACCCTGCGCACGGCGGCCCGCAGGAGCTCCGGGTCCAACCGGCCCCGGATGTCCGCGTACTCGGCCACGTTGTACGACGGGTTCTCCGCGTCCATCCGCTGGGCGAACCAGAGACCGCGCTGAGCCGCGGTCAGCGGAAACGTGTGGGGCGGAGTCTCGTCGTGCAGTGCGTCGGTCACGCGTTCTCACCTCGGTAGAAGACCACCGGACGCCGGTCGGCATCGCGGTTGCGAACAAGCGCGATGGTGCACACATGCACGGTCGCCGGGTCCAGATAGTCGCTGTTGCCCCCAATGGGCCGTCGCGTCAGTCATTCGGAGCCACAAAGGCACCGGATTGGAGATGTGATGCACGGCACATCCATGTGCACCGAGTCTCGGACTTCGCAGGCGCACACAAGTCAAAAGTCGATGCTTTTGAGCCAGCCGCCAATCTGTGCGGCGGGTGGCTCCGAATACGCCGCGTCGGAGTTCATCCGTATCGAGACCTACGAGACCACTGGAGTGCCCATGAAATTCCGCGCCACTGCTCTGCGTTGGAGCGCCGCGACCGCGGTCGCCGGCGCACTGATGATGTCGACCGCGAGCATCGCCGGAGCCGCCGAGGCCCGTGAACCGACCACTCCGGCCGGGCAGTCCATACGGGCGGACCAGCCACGTGAGGCGCCTTCGGCCACCAACTACGCCTACCGGGGGGTCCAGGGCGGCAACCTGTGCCTGGTCTCACGCTGTTCGGTCGGCGGGCACGCATCCGGGGACAACGCCGGACCGAGCAACACCCAGGGCTTCAACCTCTGCCTGCTCGCGGTCTGCAGCGTCCGCCCCTGACACCGGCCACAGCACCGCTCCGGAGGCTGGCGAGCGGCCTCCGGAGGGGTGGCCCGCATTGCAGACACCTCTGCTCGGTAGGAGTAGGACGCCATGCCGGGTCGGCACCGCCCGGCCTGCGGGGCTCATTCCTGCCCACCAGCGATGAAGGAGACGCGCGGAGGTCTCGGATCCGCCCCCATTGTTCAGTGATCCGGTCCCTAACGAGCTCGTGCATGGTTGGCGGTGGCGCGTCGAGGTCAACTTGGTTGATCATGGTGGGTGTGGTGGGGAACCGGGCTCGCACTGCAATCATCCGTAGTCGACGGATCACCGGGCTGGCGCCCGAATTGATCGCTGAACTCGTCGCCGAGGTCGGCCCGTTGTGGCATAAGCGGCATCAGGCAAGGCTGGTCTCGCGTCCTCGCCGACGGGCCGTGGGCGCCGGGGCGAAACATAAACTGGTCTTCGTTGAACGGCTGTTGGTCACCCTGGTCAACCTCCGCCATGGCGCCACGCACGCCGTGCTGGCCTGCTGGTTCGGCGTCGACCGTTCCCATCACGCGTGCAATCGGTGAAGTGCGCCCCCTGCTAGCCGAGCCGGGGCTGCACCGTCGCCCTCGGCCTCCGCCTTCGCACCCTCGCCGACGTCATCACTCCCCTGGCTGGGAGTTGCCGCCGATCATGGACGGCGAGCACCAGCACCACCGCAATGAGGTCAAGAGATTCCAGATCGGCGAGGCCGCAGCCCAAGGACCCGTGGCAACACGGCAACACGCAGACCTCCTCATGCACGCGGCCGTGCACGACCAATGCCGGAGCGGCATTCGGCAACTGATCGAGCCCCTGGTCAAGGCACTCGGCTACCGCCAGGTTCAGTCGGCGATCGTCGAATACATGAAGAACGGCTCCGATGCTGAGAAGGCCGGTGCCTCCATGGCCTGGTACTTCGCCCGACCCGGACTTCAGTACGCCTCCATGAAGGATCTCCGCCGAGGGATATCCACCGAAGAGAGCAAGGCAGAGCTGGAGGCATTAGCCGACCTTCGCGACGACTACCGCGCGGCCTGCCTCGTCGCATTCCTGGCTTGCGAAGATCCAGAGACCCGCGAGGACCTCTCCCTCGACCTCAGCTTCGACCCTGCGGTCTACCCGGACGATCTCTAGCCCAGCCACAGCGAGCCAGGCACATCATCCTGACGGACCCTGAGCGGTATCGCCTGCTGCTTCAACGCTGTCCCTCGCTGCCACCGCCCGCAGAGGCGAACAAGACCGACCAGCCCGTCCGCACGCTTGACAAGGACGATTGGGAATCAGTCACACCCGCCGTCGTCGCGGCTCAATGACGAGATGCGCCGAAAACCGAGCACGTGATCGAGTTTGGCTATGAGGTCGATTCTCGACGATCTTGACCGTGCGCGAGAGGAGTGGCACGCCACCTACCGCCAGCTCGCCAGCCACCCATGCACCGCGCTCCGCACGAGGATGATCCACTTGTCAGCGGCGGTGATGTTCGATCCGCACTGGCAGGGGCATCGGTCAGCGGCTGGGCAGCCCTGCACGCTGCTGGCCATGATCGACCTTCCTCCTGACCCACCTCGGCTCCGGGTCCTACTGGAGTACGTCGATAGGCAGATCGCGGAGACCGACACGGTCGGTACGTGGTTGCGGCTTCAGTCAGACGCGATCCGGAAAGCCCTCGCCCGAGCCGACCGACCGCCTCCATCGCAGGGGGCGCGACGCTCGGTGAAAGGAGGCGGTCACCTCCCCCTCTTGTGGCTGCCCCGCAGCCGCGAGTGGGCTACCTAGTCGAGCAGCACAGTGGCCACCACTGTCCCGCGCCTGCCTTGATCCACCGGACCGACTGCCCGGTGGCCGGTCCAGCACTGCCGACGGTTAGAGCCGACGAGGCGCGAGATGCTCTGACACGAAATCGGTATCGGCCGCTCCACCAGCGCAAGCAGATGGTCACTGACAGCCGTACGGGGACGCGCTCCGGTGGACAGCCGGTGGACAGACACCTTTGGGCGAGCCATTACGAGGCCGCACGGGTGAGACTGCCGCACATGGTCTGATCAGGGAAAACGTAACCAGGCAGCACCGCGCGGCATCACCCGGTATGAACGCTCTCGGTCTCGTAATGCGTAGGTCCCGGGTCTGAGCCGCCAGGGACTTTTCAGGGACTTTCAGCTCTGTCGGAGGGAGATCCGAGGGAGTTTTCGCAGTACAAGCAAGGAAGGCTGCGACAGCGCTGAAAGGCCCTGGGCTTTGGGGACGCGCAACCTCGCCGTCGCTCTGTAGCGCTCCGGCACGGCGTCGGGTCGGCAGTTGCAGGCGAGGCTCCTCGGGGCCGCACACGGTCCTGACCTTGGAGAACGTGCCTCGGCGGGCCCGGCGGCGTGAGCGCCGGGCCCGCGGACGGGCGGTCAGCCGTACGGGTAGAAGCCCGAGCTCGTCTTGCGGCCGAGCCGGCCCGCGTCCACCATCCGCTGGAGCAGCGGGGGAGCGGCGTACAGCGGCTCCTTGTACGAGGAGTACAAGGA
>NZ_JBSHFH010000065.1:0-37872 GCF_053617235.1 Streptomyces sp. NPDC055749
CCGCCGGGCAGTGCCCGGCGGGTCGCGTAGTGGATCGGATGGGTCGGTCAGGGTGCCGTGGGACCGGCGGGCCGGTCACCGCGACCGTTCAGCCAACCGCCCCCACCGTCCGGGACTCCGCTCCCGTGCCCGCGCGTGAGCTGTCCGCTTTCGGCTCCAGCAGGCGTTCGGTCAGGTAGCCGAAGACAAGACCGAAGCCGGCCCACAGCGTCGCCTGGATGGCGAGGGTGGACAGCCGGAACTGCCAGAGCAGAGTGGCCGGGAAGTCCTTGCCGACCTCGTTGAACGAGGGCAGGAAGGCGTAGGCGAGCCCGATGAGGAAGACGAAGCCCGCGATCGCGGCGATCGTCGCGTTCCAGTTGCCCAGGCGGGGTGCGAGCCGTTTGCCGAGGATGACGGCGGCGACGGCCAGCAGAACACTCAGCGCGACCATCAGGAAGAACAGGCCGGTGCGCTGTCCGATGGTGTCGGGATTGCCGACGGCCGGCGGATTCGCCGGGTACTTCAGGAACGGCACGACGTACACCGTCAGCAGCGCGCCACCGGCAACGAAGGCGGCCGTGGCCCGCGGGCCGAAGTCGCCGATGCGGCCGAGTGCGTAACAGAAGACGAGTGCGGCGATGCCGCCGACCGCCACGCCGAACACCAGGATGCCGGTGGCGAGGCCACCGGTGGCCTGCATGGTGCGGCTGACGAGTTCCTCGCCGCCGCCGTGATCATGCTGGTGAGCCTCTTCCAGCGCGATGGCGGCGTCCACCTGGGACTCGCCGAGGAAGTAGGCGACAACGAGGGCCAGCGCGCCCGCGACGAGACCCGCCAGCATGCCGCGGACGAGTAGCGCTCTTACAGATATGGAGTTCACGAAAGTCCCCTGCGTATCGGTTTCTCAGTGGCAGGGGAAACCGAGCAGATGCCGGCCGTCGTGGACCCACTCGTGGACACCTTCGCCCGCGATGAGCGAGGTGGCACCCTGCTCGGCGCCGACGAAGTACAGCAGGACGAGCATGAGAACGCCGAAGAACGCCGCCCAAGGTGCAAGGGCCTTCAGCGAGATGGGAGTGATGGCGGGTGCGCCGGTTACGGCGGCAGCAGACTGTGCCATGGCAGAACCTCCTGTGGGAACACGCGTCCCGATCGTGGTGCCTGAGACGACAGTGCCGGGTCTGACTTCCCGTACAGGTACGAGTTCACAGTGGCGCGACCGTGCCGGATTTTCACCGGCTTCCGTCACACCGTCGTCATGGTCGACGTGACCATACCGCCTGCGGCTGAGCACCGCCATGGTGCAATCGGAGTGGCGGTGGGCCCCCGAACGCCGCAAGTGGCGTGCCGTTCAGGCGACGTTCAGGAAGTGGAGAGCATTTTGACGGTACGGGTGATGTTGGTCTCGCCCGCGATGAACGCGGCTCTGCGAGAGGCCCGGTTCGAAGGGGACGCTCCCCTCGACGAGGCCGGAGTACGCCGTGCCAGTGCCGCTGCGGGGGGAGTACCGAACGCGGACCTGTACGTGAGCGGCGCATCCGAGCGGTGCCTGCGGACCGCCGAGGCCCTCGGCCTCGTGCCCCTGCCCGACCCCCTTCTCGCGGACTGGGACATGGGGCGGTGGCGCGGGAGGCGGCTGTCCGAAGTGGGCGACAGCGAGCCCGAGGCGGTGGCGGCCTGGCTGTCCGATCCGTCCGCCGCTCCGCATGGTGGCGAGTCGTTGTCGGAGCTGGCCGCCCGGGTCGGCGGCTGGCTCGACGGCCTGGAGGAGGGCAGGGGCGGCCGGGTGCTCGGCGTCGTCGAGCCCGCCGTCGTGCGAGCGGCGATCGTCCATGGACTGGGGCTGCCCGCTGCGGCGTTCTGGCGCCTCGACGTCGCTCCGCTGGCCCTTACCGAGCTCAGCGGTCGCCAGGGACGCTGGAATCTGACGTGTGGTCGACCCCTTGGCCACTGACGCTGAGGGCTGTTGAGCCCGGAGGCGTTCAGGCGGGGAGAGTGACCGCCGTGGCCGCGATGCCGTCGTGAACCAGCCAACTCCCCTTGAGAGTCAGGGGAATTCCGGGTGCGGTCCGCAACAGCGCCGCGGTGAAGGTGCCTTCGCTCGCCCTCGTGGAAGTGCGGCGGAACGTGACGTCCGCCTCGCTGAAGTCGAGCTCGGTCCGGGTGAGCGGGAACCACGTCTTGAACACGCTCTCCTTGGCGCTGAACAGCAGCCGGTCCCAGTGGATGTCCACGGTTGCGCCGTGCGACAGGAGCCGTTCACGTTCCTCGGGAAGCGAGACGATCTCCCAGATGCCGGACGGAAGCGGTGCGTTGGGCTCGGCGTCGACGCCGAGCCCACGAAGGTCCTCCGTCTTCGCCAGCGCTGCCGCGCGGTACCCGTCGCAGTGCGTCATGCTGCCGACGTATCCGGTGGGCCACAGCGGCATTCCGCGGTGACCGCGCAGCACGGGAGCGGGCGGCAGGCCGAAAACCGCCATCGCCTTGCGTGCGCAGGCGCGGGCCGCGGCGAATTCGTGCCGCCGTTTGGCCACGCTCGTGGCCACCAGTGCCTCTTCCTCGGGGAACAGGGTTCCGGCCGGCGCGTCCTCGTCACAGGTCTCCGCGGTGGCCACGCAGGGAGGGAGGAGCCGTTCGATCACGACGCCTCCCCCTGCCCGGTGGTGGCCGGACTCTCCTGGCCGTTCGTGTGCGCTTCGGCCGACGTGGCCGGGCGTTCCTCGTAGGGCAGGATCTGCCGCAACAGCCCCAGTGGATGGCCTCGTTGGCGCCACTCCCGGGGATAGCCGATCGAGACCTCTTCGAAGCGCACCCCGTCGTACCAGGTCGTACGGGGAATGTGGAGGTGGCCGTACACCACCGCTGCCACGTTGAACCTGCGGTGCCAGTCGGCCGTCAGCTCGGTGCCGCACCACTGGGCGAACTCCGGATGCCACATGACCGATGTGGGCTCCCGCACCAGAGGCCAGTGTCCGGCGATCACGAGGGGGACGTCCGGATCGTGCGCTGCGAGCCGCTGTTCGGTCTGCGCGACCCGGGCCCGGCACCAGTCGTCGCGGCTCGGGTACGGGTCGGGGTGCAGCACGAACTCGTCGGTGCACACGATGCCCGCCGCGTGCGCACGAGCCAGGGACTCCTCCTTGGTCCTCGCCTCCGGGGTCCGGAAGCTGTAGTCGTACAGGACGAAGACGGGCGCGATCGCCACCGGTCCGTCCGGCCCCGGCCAGTGGGGGTACGGGTCCTCGGGCGTGGAGACACCGAGACTTCGGCACACCTCGACGAGGTGGTCGTACCGTGCCTCGCCCCGCAGGGCCACGGCGTCCTTGTCCGTCGTCCACAGTTCATGGTTGCCCGGAGTCCACACGACGTGGGCGAATCTCCCCGCGAGCAGTTCCAGCGCCCACGCCACGTCCGCCACCTGCTCGGCCACGTCGCCCGCGACGATGAGCCAGTCCTCGTCGGACGTCGGGTGCAGCGACTCGACGATCGGCCGGTTGTCGGCGACTCCGACATGCAGATCGCTCACGGCGAGGAGCCGGCCCGCTCCTCGCGCGGCGTGCGGGGCCGGGTCGCTCAGAGGACTCATTGACACGTTTCCCGATCTGTCGGCCGAGGCGTGAATCTGTTCCACAGGTGCGAGGTTCGTTCGAATCCACCGTCTCATGAGTGACTGCCGCCACGCCGGTGATCTCCGTCTGCCGACGTTCGGGTCGGGCGCGGACGACGGCGTAGGCTCGCGTTCATGGTGCATGTGCTGAGCAGCCGGGTGTTGCTGACGCCCCGTGACCCACAGATCTCGCGGGACTTCTACGGGGAGGCCCTCGGCCTCGCCGTGTACCGCGAGTTCGGTACGGGCCCGGAGCGCGGGACGGTCTACTTTCTCGGTGGCGGCCATCTCGAGGTGTCCGGAAGGTCGGACGAACCGCCGACCGCGACGCTCCGGCTCTGGCTGCAGGTCGCCGACTGCGAGGCCGCCCACGAGGAGCTGGTGCCCCACGGCGTACAGGTGCTGCGCCCGCCGCTGCGGGAGCCCTGGGGGCTGATCGAGATGTGGATCGCCGATCCGGACGGCCATCGCATCGTGCTGACCGAGGTGCCGGCCGATCATCCCTTGCGATATCGGCCGTAACACCTCTGACTCAGACCGCGACGTACTCCCGCAGGTGCCGGGCCGTGAGCGTGTCCCCTTCGGCGACCAGGCCCGCGGGCGTCCCCTCGAAGACCACTCGGCCACCGTCGTGCCCGGCCCCCGGCCCGAGGTCGACGAGCCAGTCCGCGTGGGCCATCACCGCCTGGTGGTGCTCGATGACGATCACGGTGTTGCCCGCGTCCACCAGCCGGTCCAGCAGCGCGAGCAACTGGTCCACGTCGGCCATGTGCAGCCCGGTGGTCGGCTCGTCGAGCACGTACGTCGCCGCCTTCTCGGCCATGTGGATGGCGAGCTTGAGACGCTGGCGCTCCCCGCCCGAGAGGGTGTTGAGCGGCTGGCCGAGCCGCAGGTAGCCGAGCCCCACGTCACGCAGCCGCCCGAGGATGGTGCGTGCCTGACCGGAGACGAAGAAGTCGTGGGCCTCCGCCACCGACATTCCCAGCACCTCGCTGATGTTCCTGCCGTGCAGGGTGTACGTGAGCACCTCGGCGGTGAACCGCTTGCCTTCGCACTCCTCGCACACCGATGCCACGCCCGCCATCATGGCGAGATCGGTGTAGATGAGCCCGAGGCCGTTGCACTTGGGGCAGGCGCCCTCCGAATTGGCGCTGAAGAGAGCCGGCTTGACCCCGTTCGCCTTGGCGAAAGCTGTACGGATCGGGTTGAGCAGGCCCGTGTACGTCGCCGGATTCGAGCGCCGCGAGCCGCGGATGGGCGACTGGTCCGCGACCACCACGCCCGGACGCGCGGGCAGGCTGCCGTGGATGAGCGAGCTCTTGCCCGACCCGGCGACGCCTGTGACGACGGTCAGCACGCCGAGCGGGATGTCGACGCTCACGTCCTGGAGGTTGTGCAGGTCCGCGCCCTTGATGGACAGGTGACCCTGCGGTTCGCGTACCTTCTCCCGCAGCCGCGCCCGGTGTTCGAGGTGCCGCCCGGTCAGGGTGCCGGAGGCGCGCAGGGCGGGTACATCGCCGCTGAAGCAGATGTGCCCGCCGTCCGTGCCCGCGCCCGGTCCCAGGTCGACGACATGGTCGGCGATCGCGATCACCTCGGGCTTGTGCTCGACGACGAGCACGGTGTTCCCCTTGTCGCGCAGGCGCAGCAGCAGTGCGTTCATCCGCTGGATGTCGTGGGGGTGGAGGCCGATCGTCGGCTCGTCGAAGACATAGGTGACGTCCGTCAGGCTGGAGCCGAGGTGCCGCACCATCTTCACCCGTTGCGCCTCACCGCCGGAGAGCGTGCCCGCGGGCCGGTCCAGGGAGAGATAGCCGAGGCCGATCTCGACGAGGGAGTCCAGCAGATCCTTCAGACCGGCGAGCAGGGGCGCCACACCCGGGTCGTCGATGCCCCGTACGAACGTGGCGAGGTCGCTGATCTGCATGGCGGAGCACTCCGCGATGTTCACCCCGTCGATCCTGGACGACAGAGCGGCGGCCGTCAGGCGCGTCCCTCCGCAGTCGGGGCAGCCCTGGAAGACCACGGCCCGGTCGACGAACGCCCGGATGTGGGACTGCATGGCGTCACGGTCCTTGCTGAGCATGGTCCGCTGAACCTTGAGGACGAGGCCCTCGTAGGTGAAGTTGTTGCTTCCCACCTTCACCTTGAGCTGCGGCTTGTGGAGGAAGTCCGCCCACTCCTGCTCGGTGAAGTCCTTGAGCTTCTTGTCCGGGTCGTAGAAACCGGAGTGGGCCATGATCTGCCAGTACCAGGAGTCCACCGCGAAGTTGGGAACGGTGATGGCACCCTCGTTCAGCGACTTCTCCCGGTCGACCAACTGGTCGATGTCGATGTCCGACACCTGACCGGCTCCCTCGCACCGCGGGCACATGCCCTCCGGCAGGTTGAAGCTGAAGGCCCCCGACGTACCGATGTGGGGTGTGCCGAGGCGCGAGAAGATGATCCGCAGCATGGTGTAGGCGTCGGTGGCGGTGCCGACGGTGGAGCGCGAGTTGGCCCCCATCCGCTCCTGGTCCACCACGATCGCGGCACTGAGATTGTGCAGCGCGTCGACATCGGGCCGTCCGAGACTCGGCATGAACGACTGGACGAACGCGGTGTACGTCTCGTTGATCAGCCGCTGGGACTCGGCGGCGATGGTGCCGAAGACGAGCGAGGACTTCCCGGACCCGGAGACGCCGGTGAACACCGTGAGCCGACGCTTGGGAATGTCCAGCGATACGTCGGCGAGGTTGTTCTCACGTGCCCCACGCACCTGGATGACGTGGTGGTTGTCGGCTGAAGTCGTCTCGGGAGTCGTCATGGGGCCGAAGGTATCCGACCCCACTGACAACGCCCTGCGTCGGCCGTGCTCAGCCGCGGTACGTCTCCAGCAGCCTCAGCCAGATCTCGCTGATCGTCGGGTACGCCGGGACCGCGTGCCACAAACGGTCGATCGGGACCTCTCCGGCGACCGCGACGGTCGCGGAGTGGAGCAGCTCTCCGATGCCGGGACCGACGAACGTGACGCCGAGGAGGATCTCCCGGTCCAGGTCCACGATCATGCGGGCGCGGCCCCGGTAGTCCTGCGCGTACAGCCCGGAGCCGGCGACCGAGGCGAGGTCGTGGTCGACCGCCCGGACTCGGTGGCCCGCCTCCTCCGCCTCTCTGAGCGTGAGGCCGACCGAGGCTGCCTCCGGGTCGGTGAAGACGACCTGGGGGACGGCCGCGTGGTCCGCGGTGGCCGCGTGGGCGCCCCAGCGGTCGGTCTCCAGCAGGGGGACGTCCTGGGCGCGGGCGGCGATCGCGGCTCCCGCGATACGGGCCTGGTACTTGCCCTGATGTGTCAGCAGCGCACGGTGGTTGGCGTCACCGACCGCGTAGAGCCAGGTGCTTCCCAGAACCCGGCAGCTGTCGTCGACGTCGAGCCAGGAGCCGGGTTCCATGCCCACCGTTTCGAGACCGAGGTCGTCGGTGCGCGGCGCGCGGCCGGTGGCGAAGAGGATCTCGTCGGCCTCCAGGTGTTCGCCGTTGTCCAGCTCCACGGTGACCGGACCGTCCGGTGCGGCCCGCCGCACCGCGGTGGCCGAGATACCGGTACGGATTCGGGCGCCTGCCTCGGTCAGCGCTTCGGCGATCAGTTCACCGGCGAAGGGCTCCATCCTGGGGAGCAGTCCCTTCCCGCGGATCAGCATCGTCACCTGGGCGCCGAGTGCCTGCCAGACCGTGGCCATCTCGACGCCGACGACGCCACCGCCCACCACGATCAGCCGGCCCGGTACCTCCTTGGCACTGGTCGCCTCGCGGCTGGTCCAGGGGCGTGCCCCGGCGACGCCGGGCAGGTCCGGGATCACGGCGCGGCTGCCGGTACAGAGGGCCACGGCGTGCCGGGCGGTGAGCCGGTGCTCCGTGCCGTCCGGGGTGGTGACGGCAACCTTCCTGGTGCCGGTCAGCCGCCCCACGCCCCGGTAGACCTGCGCGCCGATGCCGTCCAGCCAGCCTGCCTGCCCGTCGTCCTTCCAGTGGGAGGCGTACTCGTCGCGGTGGGCCAGGACCGCGTCGGTGTCGAGCGGGCCCTGCACCGCCGCGCTGAGGCCCGGGACCCGGCGGGCATCCGCTCGCGCGACGACCGGACGGAGCAGTGCCTTGCTCGGCATGCACGCCCAGTACGAGCATTCGCCCCCGATGAGCTCCGACTCGATGACGGCCGTGCTCAGTCCTGCGGCCCTGGCCCGGTCCGCCAGGTTCTCACCGACCGGCCCTGCTCCGATCACCACGACGTCGTATTCGGCGTTCTCCACGGTTTCAGCCATGCGGACAGTGTGATCGTGGGTGTGCGTCACGGCCACATGGGCAGGCGGAATAGCGCAAGCGCAGTCACCGTTGTGCCCGACAGGTCCGAACGGGCCCAGGAAGAGGTATCAGAGCATGAGCACCGTAGAGCTCACCAAGGAAAACTTCGATCAGGTCGTGAGCGACAACGACTTCGTACTGATCGACTTCTGGGCTTCCTGGTGCGGCCCGTGTCGGCAGTTCGCGCCGGTGTACGACTCGGTCTCCGAGCGTCATCCCGACCTGGTGTTCGCCAAGGTCGACACGGAGGCCCAGCAGGAGCTGGCGGCGGCTTTCGAGATCCAGTCCATTCCGACGCTGATGATCGTCCGGGACAACGTGGCGGTCTTCGCCCAGCCCGGGGCGCTCCCCGAGACGGCCCTCGAGGATGTCATCGGACAGGCCCGGAACCTGGACATGGACGAGGTGCGCAAGTCCGTCGAGGAGCAGCAGAAGACCCAGGAGCAGAGTCAGTCCTAGGGACTGTCCTGCCGCGCGTTCCTCAGCGGTCGCGTGTAGATCTTGGCGATACAGGCCGGGACGGCCGCACCCTGATCGTGCGGCCGTGCCCGGTACGCGCTCGGGCTCTCGCCGACGAGCTCGGTGAAGCGCGTGCTGAACGTACCCAGTGATGTGCACCCGACCGCGAAGCAGACGTCCGTCACCGACATGTCGCCCCGCCGCAGCAGGGCCTTGGCCCGCTCGATCCTGCGGGTCATCAGGTAGCTGTACGGCGTCTCCCCGTACGCGGCGCGGAAACTGCGGGAGAAGTGTCCCGGCGACATGTGGGCGCGCTCTGCCAGGTCGGGGACGTTGAGCGGCTCCGCGTAGTCACGGTCCATCTGGTCGCGGGCCCGGCGGAGCCGGGCCAGGTCCGAAAGTGTCACCCGCCCAGGATCGCACGGCCGCCCCTGGGGTGCGGTGCCGTTCGGAAAGGTCCTAGTCGCCGGACTTCTCGGCGATCCGGACCGTGAGTCCGTAGTCGACTTCCGCGCCGTCCACCAACAGCGCCTCCACGGTGTGTGTCGCCGGGTCGATGTCCGCTTCCATGCCGTCGCCGGAGTAGCGGGGGTAGCCCGACGCCCCGGTCTCGCCGGTGGCCGCCACCACCGCCGAGCGGATGGCGGCTCCCGGTTCGTGGTCCCCGGCGCCCGACTCGGCGAATTCCGGGACCAGCAGGATCTCGTAACTCTGCGGATGGCTCATGCCCGAAACGCTAGACATCCGGTGCACGCGGCGCACGTCGTCGCGCCGCGGTACACCGCCGGTTCTGCTGGACCCCGTCGTCGCCTGCGGGGGCCGGGATCACCCTCGGGCGAGGACCGGCCACACGTCGGGGTCCTCGAAGTTCAGCGCCCAGATCGCGGTGTTGCGGACGCCGTGGCGGCGCAGCACCGGCATGTGTGCGGCGACTCCCCGGGCGTCCTGGTACCAGACCTCGCGGCGCTCCTTGCCCTTCATGTAGCTGAAGTGCGGCGTTCCGGAGACCTCGTCCAGCTGGTAGGGCACGCCCTCCTTGCGGCGCAGGGCCTCGGCGGTCTTCCACGTCACGTGCCCGGTCTTGGACTTGCTCTTGGGATCGGCCGGCCAGTCCCAGCCGTAGGCGGGCAGTCCCATCTCCAGCTTGGCCGCCGGGACGAGGGCGGTGGCGCGGGTCAGGATGTCGTCGTACCAGGCGGTGTCGGAGATGGGGCCCGGCGTGCCGCTCGACCAGTGCAGGTTGTAGCCCATGATCCGCATGCGGTCGGCGACGCGGCCGATCGCCTCGTAGTCCCAGATGCGCCCGGTGGTCCTGGTCTTCGGGAAGACCGTGATCACGCACTGTTTACGCAGTTCGTGCAGGCGCGCGCACAGGTCGGTGGCGAGTGCGGTGAAGCCGTCGCGGACCTTGCGGTAGGTGCTCTCGCCGGTCGCGGCGATGGACTCGTAGTCCAGATCCAGGCCGTCGTAGTCGCGCGTGGCGACCGTGCGCATCAGCGCGTCGGCGTGTTCCTCGCGCTGCGCGGGGTCGGTGAGGATCGCGGCGAGGGCGCCCTTCTTCATCGTCTCCATGACGGTGGGCACGACCTTCGCCCCCGCCCGGTGCAGCCCGTCGATGATGCGGCGCTCGCCCGCGCCCGGGTGCGGGTCGATCCGGCCGGCCGAAATCGCCTGGTACCAGAAGGGGCTGACGGTGTGCAGCTGGTCCGAGTGGCGCAGCGCGTTCTGGTACGCGCCCTCCTGGTCCCAGTAGGGCAGCCATGCCGACACGGTGCGCGGCAGGGCGGTGCCGCCGCCCGCGTGGGGCTCGGCGGGCTCGGACTCCGGGCCCCACCCGGGCGTTGAAAGGGAAGGGTTCGATGGTGGGCGTACGGGAAGCGGGGCTGACGCCACGGCAGAAGCCGTGGGGAGCAGGGTCGCTGCGAGGATCCCGGCGACAGTGAGAGCGAGGGTACGGGAGGGATGTGCGAGGACTCCGATGACCATGGGATCGAGCCTGATGCTCTTTCAGCCGCCCCGCTCCATGGAATGGGCCGTACAGGTTCTACGGTGTTCGGATGACGTTCCCCCACGGCACACACACCACTGACAGCTCGTCCGACTTCCCAGGCCGCAACGGTCCGACCGCCACGGCGGAGGCCGATCCGCGCGATGCGGGGCCGGTCCGCACCTCGTACGCCCCCAACCGGGACCGTGATCCCGACCCCGGCGAGATCGTCTGGACCTGGGTGCCGTTCGAGGAGAACGACGGGCGCGGCAAGGACCGGCCGGTGCTGGTGGTGGCGCGCGAGGAGCGCGGGACGCTGCTCGCCGTGCAGCTCTCCAGCAAGCAGCACGACATGGACCGGGAGTGGGTGGCGCTCGGGGCGGGGCCCTGGGACAGCTCGGGCCGTCAGTCCTGGGTCGATCTGGACCGGGTGCTGCGGGTGCACGAGGACGGCATGCGACGGGAGGCCTGCGCGCTGGACCGCGAGCGCTTCGACCTCGTGGCCGGGCGGCTGCGGGAGCTCTACGGCTGGAGCTGACCGGCGAACGTCCGGGTGAACGCCGCACGGACGGCGGAGCCCGGGCTGCGGTCGAGGACGGCGAAGACGAGCTGCTCGAAGTGGCCCGAGAACCGGCCACCGTCGGCGAGCAGCGCATGGAACGCTCCGGACACCTGCACCGGGTCGTGTCGGAACACACCGCAGCCCCAGGCCCCGAGCACGAGCCTCCGGTAGCCCCGCACGGCCGCCACTTCGAGGACCCGTTCGGCGCGGCTCGCGAGCACGGCCGGGATGCGGTCCGCCTCCTCGGGCGTCCGGCTGCGGATCACTCCGGCGTTGGGCGCAGGGGAGGTGAGGAATCCGACGGTGTACGGGGCGTCGAGGAGCCGCCCCCGGTCGTCCCTGAACACCGGAACGCCGGGTGAGTGGATCACCCGGTCGGTGTAGAAGGTGCTGCGTTCTTCGCGGTGGTGGGCGTAGAACTCGGGGGCTCTCAGCAGGGTGGCGTAGAGCGCCGAGCCGCGGCACAGGGCTTCTTCCTGGGCCTGTGCGCCGTTCAGGTACCCGCCGCCGGGATTGCGGGCCGATGCGTACGTGAGGACGGCGACCTTGCCTCTTGCCTCGCTGGTCAGCCGGTGTGCGGCCTGCAGGCTGCTCTCGGCGGTCACCTCGACCTCGGTGACCCGGTCGGTGTCCAGGGCGGCCACGGGGACCGGCTCGGGGCCGTACAGCCGGGTGCCGGAGAGCGCGGCGGTCAGAGCGCGCTCGATACTGACCTCGCGGCCCTCGGACGTGCGGTAGCGGCCGGCTTCGACGATCGCCTCGGTATCGCGCGCGATGCCGCGCAGTCTCGCGCTCATCGGCGCGCCCCCGTGTGGTGCATACGGGGCATGCTCGGCGCTCCACCGGCATGGACGCAAGCGGATTTACGCTCTGCGAGGGCACCCTTGTGCGATCTCCCGGAAGGGGTTTGGGTGGTACGGACGTACCCGGACAGGAGGAGCGGACATGCCCCCGGAAAACCCCGGCACAGACGGCCAGGCGAAGCACGGTGTACCCCTCGGTGAGGGCGAGGCGGAGGATTTACTGCGCTGCATCTGCTTCAAGACAGGGCCTCCCCGCAAGGTCGGCGTGGAACTCGAATGGCTCATTCACGACCATGAGCGTCCCGATGTCGCGGTGTCCGAGGAACGGCTCACCGCGGCTGCCGACGCCGTACGCGCCCTGCCCCTGAGCGCGTCCCTGACGTTCGAACCCGGCGGTCAGCTGGAGCTCAGCTCCCTGCCCGCCGACTCCCTGATGGAGTGCGTCGACGCCACCGCGACCGATCTCGCCGCCGTGCGCGACGCGCTCGGGCGGGCCGGTCTCGTCCCGGTCGGCCTCGGTGTCGACCCGTGGCATCCCCCGCGCCGCCTCCTGCGGGAGCCGCGCTACGCGGCCATGGAGCGCTCCCTCGACCGGTCGGGCCCGGCCGGTCGCGCCATGATGTGCACGTCCGCGTCCATCCAGGTCTGTCTGGACGCCGGAGAGGAGGAACCGGGGCCGCTCGGGTACGGCCGGCGCTGGCAGCTCGCGCACCTGCTGGGTGCCGTGCTGGTGGCCTCGTTCGCCAATTCGCCGTTCCGGCAGGGCCGCCCCACGGGCTGGCGCTCCACCCGGCAGTCGCTCTGGGCCGATCTCGATCCCGCACGCTCGCTCGCGCCTCCCGGCCGTCTCGCGCCGCGCGACGCCTGGAGCGCCCACGCCCTCGACACCCCGGTGATGTGCATCCGGGGCGGGGACGGCCCCTGGGAGGTTCCCGAGGGGCTCACCTTCCGGGACTGGATCCGCGGTGGCGGGCCCCGGCCACCGGTACGGGAAGACCTCGACTACCACATCACCACCCTGTTTCCGCCGGTCCGCCCGCGCGGACATCTTGAGCTGCGCATGATCGACGCGCAGAGCGGCGCCGACGGGTGGCTCGTGCCGCTCGCCGTCACCACTGCCCTGTTCGACGACCCGGAGGCCGCAGAGACCGTGTACCGCACCGTCAAACCGCTGGCCGAGACGGCAGGCCCGCTGGCCGCACCGCGCAATCCGCTGTGGACCGCCGCCGCCCGCGACGGCCTGACCGACCCGGAGCTGCGGGCCGCGGCGAACGTCTGCTTCGAGGCGGCGCTGGAGGCACTGCCCCGGATCGGGGCGACCGAGGCCGTGCGGGACACGGTCGCGGACTTCCACGAGCGGTACGTCGCCCGGGGGCGATGTCCGGCCGACGACCTGACCGACCGCACACCCGCCGGGTCCGCACCGCTCCAGGGAAGGGGCACCCACTCATGACCGACCTCTCCGCCGAGGGCCTCCCGGACAGCTCGTCCCTGACCGTGGACGTGGACCCCGAAGCGCTCAGGCAGCGCGCGCTCGCCGCGCTTCTCACGGCCCGCGAGCGCACCGCTCTCCTCACCGACAGCGTGGACGACGGTGAACTGACCGCGCAGCACTCCCCGTTGATGTCCCCCCTGGTCTGGGACCTGGCGCACATCGGCAATCAGGAGGAGCTGTGGCTGCTGCGTGCCGTCGGCGGCCGTGAGGCGCTGCGCCCGGAGATCGACGGCCTGTACGACGCCTTCGAGCACCCGCGGGCGAGCCGCCCTTCACTGCCGCTGCTGGCGCCCGCCGAGGCGCGGGCCTACGCCGCCGACGTACGCGGCCGGGCTCTGGACATCCTCGAAGCGGCCCCGCTGCACGAAGGCGGCCGTCCGCTCGTGCGGGCGGGTTTCGCCTTCGGGATGATCGCCCAGCACGAACAGCAGCACGACGAGACGATGCTGATCACCCATCAGCTGAGGTCGGGTCCCGCCGCGCTCACCGCGCCGGAACCGCCGGCACCCACCGACGCGGCGAGGATGCCCGCGGAAGTCCTGGTGCCCGCCGGTGCGTTCACCATGGGCACATCGGCCGACCCCTGGGCGCTGGACAACGAACGGCCCGCGCACCGGCGGGAGGTAGCGGGATTCTTCATCGACACCGCTCCGGTCACCTGCGGTGACTACGAAAGGTTCATCGAGGACGGCGGGTACTCCGAGCGGCGCTGGTGGGCTCCGGAGGGCTGGGACATGGTCAACGAGCACGGCCTCACCGCGCCGCTGTTCTGGCACCGGGACGCCGGACAGTGGCTGCGACGCCGCTTCGGGGTGACCGAGCCGGTGCCGCGGGACGAGCCGGTGCTCCACGTCAGCTGGTACGAGGCGGACGCGTACGCCCGCTGGGCGGGCAGGCGGCTGCCGACGGAGATCGAGTGGGAGAAGGCGGCGCGCCACGACCCGGCCTCGGGGCGCTCGCTGCGCTACCCGTGGGGCGACGAGGACCCGAAGCCCGAGCACGCGAATCTGGGCCAGCGGCATCTCCGCCCGGCCGGGGCGGGCGCCTATCCGGCGGGCCGGTCGCCGCTCGGTGTGGGCCAGCTGATGGGCGACGTGTGGGAGTGGACGTCGAGCGACTTCCTCCCGTATCCGGGCTTCGCGCCGTTCCCGTACCGCGAGTACTCCGACGTCTTCTTCGGCCCGGAGCACAAGGTCCTGCGGGGCGGTTCGTTCGCCGTGGACGCGGTGGCCTGCCGCGGTACGTTCCGCAACTGGGACCTTCCGGTGCGCCGCCAGATCTTCTCCGGCTTCCGCACGGCGAGGGATGCCTGATGTGCCGTCATCTTGCCTACGTGGGAGTCCCGGTGGCCTTGGGAGAGGTGCTGGTGGCACCCGGGCACTCCCTGGTGCGCCAGTCCTGGGAGCCGCGCCGCCAGAGGTACGGGACCGTCAACGCGGACGGTTTCGGGGTGGGCTGGTACGCGGACGGCGACCCGATACCGGGTCGCTACCGGCGCCAGGGTCCGATCTGGGGCGACGAGTCGTTCGCGGATCTCGCCCGGGTCGTCCGCAGTAGGGCGCTGCTGGCCGCTGTCCGTGACGCCACCGAGGCGGGCGCGGACGGCGAGGCGGCTGCGGCGCCGTTCGCCGCGGACGGCCTGCTGTTCAGCCACAACGGGGCGGTGAAGGGCTGGCCCGCCTCCCTCGCCCCGCTGGCCGGCGCGCTGCCCCCCGCCGAGCTGCTCACCCTGGCCGCCCGCTGCGACTCGGCACTGATCTGGGCGCTCGTGCGCCACCGGATCGCGGAGGGCGACGCCACACCGCAGGCCGTCGCCGACACGGTGCTCGACGTCGCGGCGTCGGCCCCGGGTTCACGGCTGAATCTGCTGCTCACCGACGGTTCCACGATCGTGGCGACCGCGTGGGGCGACACCCTCTGGTACCTCACGGAACCGGGCCGCCGCACGGTGGTGGCCTCGGAGCCGTACGACGACGATCCGCTGTGGTGCGAAGTCCCCGACCGCACCCTGCTGACCGCGACCCGCACCGATGTACTGCTGACACCGCTCAAGGAGCCCACCGCGTGAGTCCCTTCCAACTGACCCGCACCCTGCCGGTGGACGCGACGGACGCGGCGCTGCGCGCCGACGTGCTCAACGGCCTGAACCGGCAGCCGAAGACGCTGCCTCCCAAGTGGTTCTACGACGCGCTCGGCAGCGAGCTGTTCGAGGAGATCACCCGGCTCCCCGAGTACTACCCGACGCGCGCCGAGCGCGAGATCCTCGTGGACCGCGCCTCGCAGATCGCGGAGGCCTCGGGCGCCAGGACCCTGATCGAACTGGGTTCGGGATCGTCGGACAAGACCCGGCATCTGCTGGACGCCCTGCCGGGACTCCACACCTACGTACCCGTCGATGTCAGCGAGAGCGCGCTGAAGGGCGCGGCCGACGTCCTGCTCGCCGAGCGGCCCGGCCTCTCGGTGCACGCGCTCATCGCGGACTTCACCCACGTCCTGCGGCTGCCCGACACCCCGGGGCCGCGGCTGGTCGCGTTCCTGGGCGGGACGATCGGGAATCTGCTCCCGGAGGAGAGGGAGCAGTTTCTCCATTCCGTACGGGAGTTGCTCTCCCCCGGCGACAGTCTGCTGCTGGGCACGGACCTGGTGAAGGACGAGGCGACACTCGTCGCGGCGTACGACGACGCGGCCGGGGTGACGGCGGCGTTCAACAAGAACGTGCTGTCCGTCGTGAACCGTGAGCTCGGCGCCGACTTCCCGCTCGCCGACTTCGACCATGTCGCGGTGTGGGACCCGCGCCTGGAATGGATCGAGATGCGGCTGCGGGCCCGCCGGGCGCTCACGGTGAAGATCCCTGAAGTGGACCTGGTGGTGACGTTCGACGCCGGCGAGGAGATGCGCACGGAGGTCTCGGCGAAGTTCCGCCAGGAGGGAGTACGGAGCGAGCTGGCCGACGCCGGGCTGCGACTGGATCACTGGTGGACGGACAAGGCGGGCCGTTTCGCGCTGTCGCTCGCGACGGCGTTCTGAGCGGCGCGGGCGAGGGCGCGTCTGCCGGGTTCACGGGCTGCGGGGATCGGCGGGAGCAGGTGGATCTCCGCGGTGAGCCCGGCGGCCTTCACCACGCGCCAGAGGGACGCGGCCAGGGGATCGTCGCCGACGAACGCGACCGCGCCGGTGTGACCCGGGTGGCCGGTGTGACTGTGCCCCGGCTGGCCCGCTGAGTGGTCTCCGCAGACTCCGGTCGGGGCCCCGTCGATGCCGACGGGGCCCTTTCGCGTGGCGCGGTAGCTGACGCGTACCGGCCGGACGGTGGCGCCCGCGTCGATCGCCGCCTGGAACACGGCGGGCCCGAACCGCCCGCCGGGCCCGCGCCCGCACCGGGTGGTGCCCTCCGGGAACACCACCACCCGGGACCCGGACCGCAGCGCCCGCGCCACGGCGCGCACGGCGTCCGGCAGCGCCCGCAGGCTCTCCCGTTCGATGAAGAGCGTGCCGCCGAGCGAGGCGAGCGGCCCGAGCACCGGCCAGCCGCGGATCTCCCGCTTGCCGAGCATCCGGCCGGGGAGCACGGCCGCCACGAGCGGAATGTCCAGCCAGGAGATGTGGTTGGCGACCACCAGTTCGCCCGCCGCCCGCGCCACCGGCCCGGCCGCCGGCCACTCCCCCGGTTCCCCGGTGACCCGCACCCTTACCCCGAAGGCGCGCACCACCGTGTGCGCCCACAGGCGGATCAGCCGGTCACGGTGAGCCGCTCCGAGGAGCAGTACGGCGGGGACGCACATCACCCCGAGCAGGGTGAGCAGGCACCCGGCGACGAGCAGGACGGCGGCGGGCAGCGGCCCCCGTATCGCACCCCGGTGACCGGCGCAGGTGTGTGGCGTGCAGGGGGCGACGGGCAGCCAGCCGCTCATCGCAGCGGTGCGAGGGAGAGGAAGTGGCGCAGATAGCGCGGGTCCGTGCGGCGCAGCGACAGCAGGACGTAGAGGTCGGCGACGTTGAAGTCGGGGTCGTAGGCCGGTGCTCCGCAGACCCAGGCACCGAGTCGCAGATAGCCGCGGAGCAGCGGCGGCAGGGCGGCGCGGGCAGCGGGTGCTCCGGCGGGCCCTGTGGGGGTCCAGAGGCGGTGCGGGGTGACCCAGTAGTCCTCGGGCGCGAGGTTCTTCGCCCGTACCGTGTCCCAGCTCGACGCAGCGAGCGCTCCGCCGTCGGCAAGGGGTATGGAGCAGCAGCCGGCCAGCCAGCTGTGGCCGCTGCGCTCCATGTAGCGGGCGAGTCCGGCCCAGATCAGGGCGATGACGGCGCCGTCCCGGTGGGCGGGGTGGACGCAGGAGCGGCCGACCTCGACGAGGTCGTCCCTGATGGGGGCCAGCCTGCCGAGGTCGAACTCGCTCTCCGCGTAGAGGCGGCCTGCCGCGCGTGCCCGCTCGGGGGGCAGCAGCCGGTAGGTGGCGACGACGTCGCCGGTGGCGGTCTCGCGTACCAGCAGGTGGTCGCAGTAGGCGTCGAACGCGTCGACGTCGAGGCCGGGCTCGGGGCTGTCGAGCAGGGCGCCGAGCTCTCCGGCGAACACCTGGTGACGCAGGCGCTGAGCGGCGCGCACGTCTTCCGGGCCGGTGGCGAGGGACACCCGGTAGGCCGGGGCGGGGGCGGGGGCGGCCTCCGGGGCGGGGATGGGTGCGGGGGCGGGTATGGAGCTGGGGATGGGGGCGAAGGAGGTGAGGGGCAGCGCGGTCATGGCAGTCTCCGGGGACGGATCAGCGAGTGCGGCTGCCGGACCGTCGCGCTGACGCGACGGCCTGGCCCTCTACTTCTTCCGTGACCGGCTGGAATCGACGTGACCGCAGCGGAGAGCGGGGATGTGCGACGGCTGAATCCCGGGGTTGCGGATCAGCTGCGCGCGAGTATCGCCGTGATGCGCTCCGATGCCGAGACGGCCTCCGCGACCGGGTCGCCGCCTTCGAGGACGGCGGTCATGTACGGCTTGATGGGGTTGTCGGCCTCGACGGCCGCCCACTGGGCAGAGTTCGGAGTGGCCCGGCCCCGGGTGGCTCCCTCGGCCATCGCGGCGGTGCCCTCCTGCCCTTCGATGACATGGGCGAGGGCGGGCTTGTTCGGTACGTAGCTCATGGTCCTGGCCAGTTCGGTCTGCCATTTCGCACTCGCCAGTGCCTTGATGACGTCGATGCCCGCGCTGCGGTGATCCGCCTTGTCCGGCACGATCAGGTCGGAACCGCCGGTGAACACGGAGCCCGGCGCCTTCGCCGTCTTGCCCGGAATGGGGAAATAGCCCAGTTTCCCCTTGAGTTCGGGATTCTTCTGCTCGATCAGGGCGGCGCTGCCCGGTACGGAGATGATCTGGGCGACGTCGCCCTTGGCGAACACGTCGGTCTGCGGGGGCTTCTCCTCGTCCGCGTCCTTGGGACCGTTGCCGAGGGACTGGAGTTCCTTGTAGAAATTCATGCCCTTGAGCGCGGCGGGAGAGTCGAGTGCGCCCTTCCAGTCGCCGCCGTTCTCGTCGGCGAGTTCACCGCCCTCGTCCCAGATGAACCCGGCGAGTACGTACCAGTTCTGGCCCGCGAGATAGATGCCCTGGTTGCCGTAGCTGCTGAGCTCTTCGGTGTCCTTGATCCACTGACTGCGGGTTCTGGGCGGTGTCTTGATGCCGGCCTGGGCGAAGAGTTCCTTGTTGTAGATCACCACGCGGTTCGCCGCGTACCAGGGAATTCCGTACTGCATGCCGTTGATGCTGCCCGGCTCGGCGAGACCGGGCAGCCAGTCCTCGCTGCCGAGGTCGCGCATCGATTCGAGGGTGAGGTCGCGCAGCCCGCCGCTCTCCGCGTACTGGGCGACCTGGGTGTTGCCGACCTCGATGACGTCCGGCGCGTCGTCGCTCTCGAGGGCCTCGGTGACCTTGGGGCCGATGCCGCTCCACTCCTGGATCTTGAACTCCAGCTGGACGGAGGGGTGATCGCTCTCGTACGACTCCGTGAAGCGGTCGAGGAATTCCTGGGAGACGCTGTCCTTCATCAGCCACAGCGTCACCGTGACGTCGCCGCCCGCACCGGGGAGAAAGCCGCAGCCACTCAGCACGACGGAGGATACGAGCGCGACGGCTCCGGCCAGCATGCGGTTCTTCACGAGGTCACCTTCTGCGAAACGGCACAACGAAACAGGACCCGGTGTGGGGGACTGCGGGCGGCGCTCGCACGGGCGTGTGGCTGGATTTTGGTATGGACCAATGGGTAGGTCAAGACCCCGTCAACGACTGATCTCCGGACCCGATCCCTCGCGCGTCGCCCTCAGGTGAGGCAACGTGGAGGCACGAGAGGAGACATAAGATGTCCAATCACACGTATCGGGTCACCGAAATCGTAGGAACCTCCGAGGAAGGAATCGATGCCGCGATCCGCAACGGCATCGCCAGGGCTTCGGAAACGTTGCACAATCTCGACTGGTTCGAGATGACACAGGTGCGCGGCCATATCGAGAACGGCCGGATCGCGCATTACCAGGTGGGCCTCAAGGTGGGCTTCCGGCTCGACGAAGGCGCCTAGGACACTCGACGAAGGCGCCTGAGACAAAGGCACCTGGGACGAAGGCTCCCGATCAGGTTCGGCCCTCGCGTTCCTGGGCGTCCTCGATCACCGGCGAGGGCACCGCCCAGCGGGCTCGTACCACCGTGAATCCGGCCGTCTCGGCCGCGTCGCAGACCAGCTCGTCGTCGTCGACGAGGACCCGGACGTCACGCTCCCGGCCCAGTCGCTCCAGGATCTCCAGCTTGGTGCGGCGGGCCGGGCGCCGGTCGCCGTTGCGGCGCATGTGTACGCGCCCCTCCGGCAGCCCCTGCCGTGCCAGCCAGGCCAGCGTGTCGCGGCGGCAGCGCTCCGGTCGGCCGGTCAGATACACGACTTCGCACTCCTGCGCACTGGCCAGCGCCAGCCGGATGCCCTCCTCCAACGGCGGATCGTGGACGGCGGCGGAGAAGAAACCCTGCCAGTCGCGCCGGGCGCCCTCCAGGAAATGCTGCCGGTGGGCAGTGTCCGCGAGCGTCCCGTCCAGATCGAATACGGCCAGCGGCCGAGCGTCGTCTCTCACGCCGGTCAGCGTAGGGCGTGTCCGGGAATCCTGACGGAGCGCGCACGTTGAAGGGTGTGTGAGCTCTGTGATCGCTAAGACCCGTTTCTCCGTCCTGGACCGCTCCCGTACGCGGGAGGGGCACGACGGCGCGCAGGCGCTGCGGGACACCGTACGGCTGGCCGGCACGGCCGAGGCGCTCGGCTATCACCGCTTCTGGGTCTCCGAGCACCACAGCGTGCCCGGCGTCGCCGGTTCGGCGCCGACGGTGCTGGCGGCGGCCGTCGCCGCCGCCACCTCCACCATCCGGGTGGGCACCGGTGGAGTGATGCTGCCCAATCACCAGCCTCTCGTCGTGGCGGAGCAGTTCGGGGTGCTCGCCTCCCTGTTCCCGGGGCGGATCGACATGGGCCTCGGCCGGTCGGTGGGCTTCACGGACGGCATCCGCAGGGCCCTGGGCCGTGACAAGGAGGACGCCGACGGCTTCGCCGCACAGCTCGGCGAGCTGCTCGGCTGGCTGGACGGCAGCCAGCGCGCCCACCCGCAGGTGCACGCCCATCCCGCCGAGGGGCTGCGCATACCGCCGTACGTCCTGGCCACGGGCGAGGGCGCGGCCATCGCCGCCGCGGCCGGTCTCCCCCTGGTCGTCGGCGATCTGCGCGGCCGGGAGAAGCTCGTACGCGCCGTCGAGCGCTACCGCGAGGACTTCCGGCCCTCCGCCTGGGCGCAGGACCCCTATGTCGTCGTGGCGGGCACGGTCGCCGTCGCCGGAACGGCGGAGGAGGCCCGGCGGCTGCTGGTCCCGGAGGCATGGGCCATGGCGTACTCACGGACGCACGGTTCCTTCCCGCCCCTCGCCCCCGCCGAGCGGATCGAGGCGCTGACGATGACCGCGAAGGAGCGGGATTTCTACGAGAGCGGACTGCGCGGCCACGTGGCGGGCACGGAGGACGAGGTCGCGGCGGAACTCGAACTGGTCGTCAAGGAGACCGGGGCGGACGAAGTGCTGGTCACCACCAGCTCGTACGACCGTGAGGGCCTGGTGGACTCGTTGCGACGGCTGGCCCGGCTCGCCGGCCTGGCCGGCACGTGACTCCGCCACCACACATGTTCACCCCGTTCGCCGACCGGTTCGGAGCGTCACCCATGCACACCCCCCACGATCCGTACGTCCGGGTGCGCGGCGCCCGTGAGCACAACCTTCAGGACGTATCCGTCGACATCCCGCGCGACACCCTCACCGTGTTCACTGGCGTATCGGGTTCCGGCAAGTCCTCGCTCGCCTTCGGGACGATCTACGCGGAGGCCCAGCGCCGCTACTTCGAGTCCGTCGCCCCGTACGCCCGCCGGCTGATCCATCAGGTCGGCGCTCCCGATGTCGGTGAGATCACCGGGCTGCCGCCCGCCGTCTCCCTGGAGCAGCGGCGCTCCGCGCCGGGATCGCGTTCGTCGGTCGGCACGGTCACGACCCTGTCGAACTCGCTGCGCATGCTGTTCTCCCGGGCCGGTGACTATCCGCCTGGCGCCGAACGGCTCGACTCGGACGCGTTCTCGCCGAACACGGCTGCCGGGGCGTGCCCCGAGTGCCACGGTCTCGGCCGGATCCACCGCACCACCGAGGAACTGCTCGTCCCGGATCCCTCCCTGTCGATCCGGGACGGTGCCATCGCCGCCTGGCCGGGCGCGTGGCAGGGCAAGAACCTGCGCGATGTGCTGGACGCGCTGGGCCACGACGTGGAGCGGCCGTGGCGGGAGCTGGAGTCGAAGGACCGGGAGTGGATCCTCTTCACGGACGAGCAGCCGGTGGTGACGGTCCATCCGGTACGGGACGCGAACCGCATCCAACGCCCGTACCAGGGCACGTACATGAGCGCGCGGCGCTATGTGATGCATACCTTCGCCGACTCCCGGAGCCGGACGCTGCGCGCGAAGGCCGAACGCTTCCTGACGAGTGCGCCCTGCCCGGTCTGCGGCGGCAGCCGGCTGCGGCCTGAGGCGATGGCCGTCACGTTCGCCGGGCACACGATCGCCGAACTGGCCGCGCTCCCGCTCGCCGCTCTCGCCGCGCTGCTGCACCGGGCGGCCGGGGGCGAGACCGCCCATGTGCTGACGGCCGATCTCCTGGCCCGGATCGGGACGGTCACGGAACTGGGTCTCGGCTATCTCAGTCTCGACCGTACGGCCCCGACGCTGTCGTCCGGCGAGTTGCAGCGCCTCCGGCTGGCCACGCAGCTGCGGTCGGGGCTCTTCGGTGTGGTCTACGTACTGGACGAGCCCTCCGCCGGGCTGCACCCGGCGGACACCGAGTCCCTGCTCACGGTCCTCGGGCGGCTGAAGGAGTCCGGCAACACGGTGTTCGTCGTGGAGCACCAGCTCGATGTGGTGCGGCAGGCGGACTGGCTGGTCGATGTGGGGCCGCTGGCGGGTGAGCACGGCGGCCGGGTGCTGCACAGCGGTCCCCCGGCCGGGCTCGCGGACGTGGCGGAGTCGGCGACACGCAGGTTCCTCTTCGACGAGGACCCGGTTCCGGCGCGGGAGCCCCGTACGCCCTCCGGGTGGCTGAAGCTGAACGAGGTCGACCGGCACAATGTGCGCGGCGTCGACGCCGCGTTCCCGCTCGGGGTGTTCACGGCGGTGACCGGAGTCTCGGGCTCGGGCAAGTCCACGCTGGTCGGTCAGGTCCTGGCCGGGGTGCTCGCCGACCGGCAGGCGTCGGCCACCGCGGACCTCCCCCGTATCCCGGAGACGGAGGGCTGCGCGTCGGCGGAGGGGCTGGAGGCGGTGGACCGCCTGGTCCAGGTCGACCAGAAGCCGATCGGGCGTACGCCGCGCTCCAATCTGGCGACGTACACCGGGCTCTTCGACGTCGTACGGAAGCTGTTCGCCGAGACCGATACGGCGCGGGAGAGGGGCTACAAGGCGGGCCGGTTCTCGTTCAACGTGACGGGCGGCCGGTGCGAGACCTGTCAGGGCGAGGGTTTCGTCTCGGTGGAACTGCTCTTCCTGCCCAGCACGTACGCTCCCTGCCCGGACTGTCACGGCGCTCGCTACAACCCGCAGACCCTTGAGGTCACGCTGCGCGGACTCACGATCGCGCAGGTGCTGGACCTCACCGTGGAGTCGGCGGCCACGTTCTTCGCCGGGACGCCGGCGGCCGGGCGCAGCCTGCGCACGCTGCTCGACGTGGGGCTCGGCTATCTGCGGCTCGGCCAGCCGGCGACGGAGCTGTCCGGGGGCGAGGCCCAGCGGATCAAGCTCGCCACCGAACTCCAGCGCACCCGTCGCGGGCACACGCTGTATCTCCTCGACGAGCCGACGACCGGTCTGCATCCCGCCGATGTCGAGGTACTGATGCGCCAGTTGCACGGCCTGGTCGACGCCCGGAACACGGTCGTGGTCGTGGAGCACGACATGGCCGTGGTCGCGGGCGCCGACTGGGTGGTCGACCTGGGGCCCGGCGGGGGCGACCAGGGCGGCCGGATCGTCGCGGAGGGTGCGCCGGCGGAGGTGGCGCGGGCGGGCGGGAGCCGTACGGCGCCGTTCCTGGCGCGGGCGATGGGTTCCTGACCTTCAGCGGACCTTGCGGGCGGCCCGGAGCCACTCCTTGTTCATCGCGGCGATCGACGGCAGCGGGATCCCCTTGGGGCAGGCGGTGGCGCACTCCCCCGTCAGCGTGCAGCCGCCGAAGCCCTCCTCGTCCATCGTGGCGACCATGTCGAGGACCCGGGTCTCACGCTCGGGTGCGCCCTGGGGCAGCACATTGAGGTGATTGATCTTCGCCGAGGTGAAGAGCATCGCCGAGCCGTTGGGGCAGGCCGCCACGCAGGCGCCGCAGCCGATGCATTCGGCGTGCTCGAACGCGAAGTCGGCGTCCGGCTTGGGCACGGGTGTGGCGTGCGCGTCGGGCGCGGTGCCGGTCGGGGCGGAGATGTAGCCGCCGGACTGGATGATGCGGTCGAAGGCCGAGCGGTCCACGACCAGGTCCTTGACGACCGGGAAGGCGGACGCGCGCCACGGCTCGACGTCGATGGTCTGACCGTCCTGGAAGGACCGCATGTGGAGCTGACAGGTGGTGGTGCGCTCCGGTCCGTGGGCGTCACCGTTGATGACGAGGCTGCAGGCGCCGCAGATGCCCTCGCGGCAGTCGTGGTCGAAGGCGACGGGCTCGTCCCCGTCGAGGATGAGGTCCTCGTTGAGGGTGTCGAGCATCTCCAGGAACGACATGTCCGGGGAGATGCCGTCGACTTCGTAGGTGGCCATGGCGCCGGGCGCTTCGGGGTCCGGCTGGCGCCAGACGCGCAGGGTGAGCTTCATGCGTAGCTCCGCTGAGTGGGGTGGACGTACTCGAAGACGAGGTCTTCCTTGTGCAGGACGGGGGCGTCGCCCGTGCCCGAGAACTCCCAGGCCGCGACGTAGGAGAACTCCTCGTCCCGGCGGGCGGCTTCGCCCTCGGGGGTCTGTGACTCCTCGCGGAAGTGGCCGCCGCAGGATTCGGCGCGGTGCAGGGCGTCGAGGCACATGAGCTCGGCGAGCTCCAGGTAGTCGACGATGCGGTTGGCCTTCTCCAGCGACTGGTTGAACTGTTCTCCGGTGCCGGGCACCTTGATGCGGCGCCAGAACTCCTCGCGGATCTGCGGGAGCCGGTCGAGGGCCTTGCGCAGCCCTTCCTCGGTGCGGGCCATGCCGCAGAACTCCCACATGAGTTCGCCGATCTCACGGTGGAAGGAGTCGGGGGTGCGGTCGCCGTCGACGGCGAGGAGCAGATTGATCCGGTCCTCGGTCTCCGCGACCGTCTCGGCGACGGCCGGGTGCGTGGCGTCGACCTCGTCGGTGTGCGGGTTGCGGGCGAGGTAGTCGTTGATCGTGGAGGGCAGGACGAAGTAGCCGTCGGCGAGGCCCTGCATCAGCGCGGATGCGCCGAGGCGGTTGGCGCCGTGGTCGGAGAAGTTCGCCTCACCGATCGCGAAGAGTCCGGGGACGGTGGTCTGCAGGTCGTAGTCGACCCAGAGTCCGCCCATCGTGTAGTGCACGGCCGGATAGATCCGCATGGGTGTCTCGTACGGGTTCTCCGCGGTGATCTGCGCGTACATGTCGAAGAGGTTGCCGTACTTCTCCTCGACCTTCGCCTTTCCCATCCGGGCGATGGCGTCGGCGAAGTCGAGGTAGACCCCTTGCCCGCCGGGGCCGACCCCGCGCCCCTCGTCGCAGACGTTCTTCGCGGCGCGGGAGGCGATGTCGCGGGGCACGAGGTTGCCGAAGGCGGGGTAGATGCGCTCCAGGTAGTAGTCGCGCTCGTCCTCGGGGATCTCGTTGGCCGGGCGCTCGTCGCGCTTGGCCTTCGGCACCCAGATACGGCCGTCGTTGCGCAGCGACTCGCTCATCAGCGTCAGCTTGGACTGGTGGTCGCCGGTGCGCGGGATGCAGGTGGGGTGGATCTGGGTGAAGCAGGGGTTGGCGAAGTAGGCGCCGCGGCGGTGGGCGCGCCAGATGGCGGTGGCGTTGGAGTTCATGGCGTTCGTCGACAGATAGAAGACGTTGCCGTAACCGCCGCTGGCCAGGACGACCGCGTCGGCGAAGTACGTGTCGATCTTTCCGGTGATCAGGTCGCGGGCGACGATGCCGCGGGCCTTTCCGTCGACGACGATCAGGTCGAGCATCTCGGTACGGGAGTGCAGTTCGACGTTGCCCGCGGCGATCTGCCGGGAGAGTGCCTGGTAGGCGCCGAGGAGGAGTTGCTGTCCTGTCTGGCCGCGGGCGTAGAAGGTACGGGAGACCTGGACGCCGCCGAAGGAGCGGTTGTCGAGCAGTCCGCCGTACTCGCGGGCGAAGGGCACTCCCTGGGCGACGCACTGGTCGATGATCTCGACGGAGATCTGTGCGAGCCGGTGGACGTTGGACTCGCGGGCGCGGAAGTCGCCGCCCTTGACGGTGTCGTAGAAGAGCCGGTGCACGGAGTCGCCGTCGTTGCGGTAGTTCTTGGCGGCGTTGATGCCGCCCTGGGCGGCGACGGAGTGGGCGCGGCGGGGTGAGTCCTGGAAGCAGAACTGGACGACGTGGTAGCCCTGTTCGGCGAGTGTGGCGCCCGCCGAGCCGCCGGCGAGGCCGGTGCCGACGACGATGACGGTGTGTTTGCGGCGGTTGGCCGGGTTGACCAGCTTCGCTTCGAAGCGTCGGGTGTCCCAGCGCTCGGCGACGGGGCCCGCGGGGGCCTTCTCGTCGACGAGGGGCTCGCCCGTCCCGTACTGCGTGTACTCGCTCATGTCAGCTCACCACTCCGGTCATGACAGCGACGGGCACGGCGACGAAGCCCGCCGTCAGCACCAGCGCGAGGGCGTTGGCCGTCGTCTTGAGGATGCGGTCGCGGGTCGCGTTGCCCACGCCGAGGGTCTGCGCGGCGCTCCAGAACCCGTGCCGGACGTGCAGGCCGAGGGCGAGCACCGCGGCGATGTAGATGACGTTGCCGTACCAGGTGGAGAAGGTGTCGACGACGTTCTGGTACGGGCGTCCGGACTGGAATCCGCCCGGGTGCGCCGTTCCCGTGGTCAGGTCGAGGATGTGCCAGACGATGAAGAGGGCGAGGATGATCCCGCCCCAGCGCATGGTGCGCGTGGCGTAGCTCGCGCGCGGCTTCTTGTGGACGTACTTGCTGGGGCGCGCCCTGATGTCGCGGCGGCTCAGCTGGTACGCGGACGTGGCGTGCAGCACGACGGCGGCGACCAGCACCACGCGGACGAGCCACAGCGCCCACTCGTAGTGGAGGAAGGGCTCGCCCATGGTGCGCAGCCAGTGGGCGTAGTGGTTGAACTCCCCGGCCCCGAAGAAGATCTTCAGGTTGCCGATCATGTGGACGACCAAGTAGAGGAGCATGATCAGGCCGCTCACAGCCATGATCGTCTTCTTGCCGACGGTGGAGTCCCAGAGCGTGCGCGTCATGGACGGCCGCCGGTCCGTCCGTGTTGCCAATGCCATGGACACGACGCTAGAGCCGAAGGGCCTCATCAGTCCAAGACATGGAGTGCCTCATATCCATAGCCTGAACCTATCGTGGGAGGCTATCGTCGGCTCATGCAGTTCCAGCAGCTCGCCTACTTCGTCGCCGTGGCCGAGACCCGGCACTTCACCCGCGCCGCCGAGGAGGTGCACGTCTCCCAGCCCTCGCTCTCCCAGCAGATCAAGGCGCTGGAGAGCGAGCTGGGCGCCGAGCTGTTCAGCCGGGCCCGGGGCAACATCGCGCTGACGGACGCTGGCGAGGCGCTGCTGCCGCTGGCCCGGCGGATTCTCGCCGACGCCGATACCGCGCGGTACGAGGTCCAGGAGCTGGTCCAGCTGCGCCGGGGGCGCATCAGGCTCGGCGCCACGCCCAGCCTCTGCACCGGCCTGTTGCCCGATGTGCTGCGGGCCTTCCATGATCTGCACCCCGGGATTCAGCTGCTCCTGGAGGAGGGCGGCTCGCACGACCTCGTACGACAGCTGGCCCGCGGAGCGCTGGATCTCGCGCTCGTCGTGCTCCCCCTGCCTGCCGCGTCGCCCGCGCTGACCACGGTGGAGCTGCTGCACGAGGACCTGGTGGTGGTGTCGTCGGCCTCGGAGCCCGCACCCGGGCGCGGGGGCCGGGTCCGGATCGCCGATCTCCAGGGCGCGCCGCTGGTGATGTTCCGGCACGGCTACGACCTGCGGGAGCTGACGGTGGCCGCGTGCCGGGCCGAGGGTTTCGAGCCGTCGTTCACGGTGGAGGGCGGCGAGATGGACGCGGTGCTCGGCTTCGTACGGGCAGGGCTCGGCGTGGCGGTGGTGCCGAGCATGGTCGCGAACCGGGCCGGGCACGACCTGCGGACCACACCGCTCGCGTCACCGGGACTGCGGCGGACGATCGCGCTGGCCCACCGCAGCGACGTCGCACCGCCGCGGGCCGCGCGGGAGTTGCAGCGGGTGCTGCTGGCCCACGGCCCGGAGCGGGGCTAGCGGGGGGCAGGACGGGGGTTCGCCCCCCGTCCTGCCGCCCCCTCACACCGCGTCGGCCAGGAGCAGCGTGTGGATCCGGTCCGGTGCGCCCGGGCGGGCGTAGTACCAGCCCTGGGCCGTGTCGCAGCCGAGCTGCCTCAGCTGCTCCGCCTGCGCGCCGGTCTCCACGCCCTCGACCGTCACAGCCAGATCCAGGCTGTGGGCGAGCGAGACGATCCCCTCGACGATCTTCAGGTCGACCGGGTCGGCCGGGTGCTGCTGCATGCCCTGCGTGAACGAACGGTCCAGCTTCAGCACGCTCACCGGCAGCCGCCGGAGATTCGCCAGGTTCGAGTAGCCCGTGCCGAAGTCGTCGAGCGCTATGTCGACACCCATCTCCGCCAGTTGCCGCAGCGGCTTGAGCAGATCGTCGTCGGCGCCGATCAGCGCGGACTCGGTGACCTCCAGGCAGAGCGCCCCCGGCTCCAGACCGGAACGCTCCAGTACGTCCACCGTCTCGGCGACCAGACGCGGATGGTGCAACTGGGTCGGCGAGAGGTTGACGTTGATCCGCAGCGGGCCGCCGTCACTGTGCCGCTCCTGCCAGAAGTTGGCCTGGCGCACGGACTCCTCCAGCACCCACCGCCCCAACGGCACGATGAGACCGGTGTGTTCGGCGAGCGGAATGAACCGGTCGGGGCCGAGCACACCGTGCTGCGGATGGCACCACCGCACCAGCGCCTCCGCACCGTGCACGCTGCCGTCACCGAGGTGCACCAGCGGCTGGTACTCGATGAAGAACTCGCCCCGGTCCAGCGCGGCGGGAAGCGCCGTGGTCAGCCCGTGCCGGGTGATCGCGCGGGCATCGGCCTCCGCGTCCGCGAGCTCGAAGCGGTTGCCGCCCGCCGACTTGGCCCGGTACATCGTGATGTCGGCGCTGCGCAGCACCTCGGCAGCGGTACGTTCGCCCGCGGCCGGTCCTTCGACCACGCCGATGGACCCCCGTACCGTCAGTTCGCGGCCGTCGAGCCGGATCGGTGTGGCGAGCACCCCGAGTATCCGGCAGGCCAGCTCGTCGACCTCGTCCTCGGTGCGGGGCCCGGTCGTGAGGGCCACGAACTCGTCGCCGCCGAGCCGCGCCACCATCTCCCCCGGTGCGGTCGCACAGCTCTGCAGCCGGTCCGCGACCTCGACGAGCAGCCGGTCCCCCGCCGCGTGGCCCAGGCTGTCGTTGATCGCCTTGAAGCCGTCGAGGTCGAGGTAGCAGAGCCCGAAGCGGGTTCCGCCCTTCGCCGCGAGTGCCTTCTCAAGACGCTCGAAGAACAGGGTCCTGTTGGGCAGCCCGGTGAGCGCGTCGTGGGTCGCCTCGTAGCGCAGCCGCAGGTTGAGCAGCCGGCGCTCGGTGGTGTCCTCCATGAGCGCGAGCTGGTATTCGGGCCGGCCCTCGGAGTCGCGCAGCAGCGATACCGTGAGGTTGGTCCACAGGACGGTGCCGTCGTTGCGGTAGTAGGGCTTCTCGACGCGGTAGTGATCGCGTTCGCCGCGTACCAGCTCGTTGTAGTACTTCCACACCTGCGGTGAGTCCTCGGGATGGACCCACTCGTTCACCTTGTGGCTGCGGACGTGGTGTTCGAGGCCGCCGAACATCCGGGTGAGGGTGTCGTTGACCTCCAGGATGTTGCCTTCCAGGTCCGCGATGCCGATGCCGATCGCCGCGTCCTTGAACACGGCGCGGAACCGGGCCTCGGTGGCGTGCAGGACGTGTTCGGCGTGCGAGCGGGCGACGAGCGCGGAGCGGGCGATGGCCTCCTGCTCGGCGAGGGTCCGCTCACGCAGCGCCAGCGTGAATCCGCCGGCGAGCGCGTGCTGCATCCGAGCGCAGCGGGCCCTGCTGTCCTCGGTCGAGAGTTCCAGCGTTCCGTTGCTCCCGCAGTAGAGCACCAGGTACGAGTCGATGACACCGAGCGTCGAACTGAGCGCCTCCGGGTCCGTGCAGTGCGCGGCGACGAGCGCGGCCCCGACCCCGTGCGCGGGCGCCGGGTCGAAGGGCCGTGCGTGCAGGATCCCGCTCAGCTCACGCGCCAGGGGCAGCAGATGCTGTTCGAACTCCTGGCGCGTCATGGAGGTGGCCGTGGACGGAAAGGTCGCCCGGCTCCAGATCGTGGCGAATCTCCGGAGCCGGCCCTCGGGACCGTCCGGTTCCGCGTCCGGGGCACCGGACGCCTGGGTGGGAATGCTCACGCCTTGCGTCCTACCCCTGCGAAGCCGGAGAAGGCGAATGGATCTTCCTGACCCTCCACCAGGGGGGTGTCCGGACGCCAGTCCGGCATCGAGACGAGGCCGGGGTCGACCATCTCGTACCCCTCGAAGAACCGGCTCACCTCGGCGCGCGACCGCATGACGAGCGGATTGCGGATGCTGCGGTAGACACCGACGGTGCCGCCCGCCTCCTCCTTGCTGAGCGGTATCCCCTCGTACGAGGCGTGGGTGATGACGATCAGGCTGCCGGGGGCGAGTGCGGCGGTCAGTTCGGCGACGGCGGCGTACGGATCGTCGGCGTCCTCGATGAAGTGCAGGACCGCGACAAGGAGCAGCGCCACCGGCCGGTCGAAGTCGATGAGTCCGGAGACCTCGGGGCTCTTCAGGATCTCCTGGGGGCCGCGCAGATCGGCGGCGGCGATCACGGTGTTCTCGACGCCCTCCAGTACCGCCTGGCTGTGCGCGACGGCGACCGGGTCGTGATCGACGTACGCCACTTTGGCTGCGGAGTCGGCGGCCTGGGCGACTTCATGAACATTTCCGAAGGTCGGAATGCCGGAACCGATGTCCAGAAACTGGCTGATGCCCTCAGTTGTGGCGTAGTGCACCGCCCGGCGCATAAAGGCGCGGTTCGCCTGCATGATCTTGGGAAGGCCAGGCATGAACTCCATGGCCTTACGGGCAGCTTCCCGGTCCACCTCGAAATTATGCGATCCGCCCAGATAGAAGTCATACATGCGGGACACGCTCGGCACCGAAATGTCAATGCCTTGCGGTGCCCAGGCGGGACGCTCCATCGATGTCTCCAACAAGTCGCCACGGCGATCCGGCCATGTTCATGGTCAGTGTTGACCAGAGGCTACTGATCGACCGCCAGGAGAGCGAGCGGAAACGGAAATTCGCGGTCCGTTATTGGTCACACTCCAGGGGCATGTGCGGCGGTCCGTCGCTGCGAGTGCACATTCAGCGACGGACCGGTACGCACGGCACTCGGATCGGGTTACTTGGGCGCTCCGACCAGTTTCGAGTCGGGCGACACCGCGTACCATGTCCCGCCGACACCCTGCCCGTTGGTGTCTCCCGGGTTGGCATCGCCGGAGAAGGTGTAAATCGGCCAGCAGTCGAGAGTCTGTTGCTTGATTCCGTCGGGCCGGTCGAAGGTGACAAAGCCCTTCGTGGTGACGCCATCCACATCATTCTTCGCCACAGGATCGACGACGGGCCACTTCTTGAGACAGTCGCCCGTGCAGGCCGACTTCATCGGCCAGGCGGAGTCCTTCTTGAACCGGTAGACCGTCATACCGCGCTTGTCGACGACGATGTCCCCGAGTTTCGGATCCTTGCGGACGGAAAGCCCCGCGAGGTCGGCCGGTTCCGCTTCAGCGGCCCCGTCTGCGTTCACCGCGGCCTTCTTCCCGTCGGGCGCCGCGGCGAACCATGTTCCGCCGACACCCTGTCCGTTGGCATCGCCCGGCCCGGTGTCCTTGGCGTACCGGTACATCGGCCAGCCCGCGACGGTGAGTTGCTTGGTGCCGTCGGTGCGTACGACCTCTCCGAGCAGGGCGGCGTCCGTGCCGGGCGCGGCCACGGCATTGCCCGCGGGCACGACCGGCCAGGTCTTCGCGCACTCGCCCGCGCAATTCGACGCGGGCGGACTCGCGGTGTCCTTGTCGAAGCGGTAAAGAGTGAAACCCGCGCTGTCGGTCAGCACCTTGCCCAGATTCTTGCTGTCCCACACGGCGAGCTGGCCGGCTTCCTTGGGGGCGGCGGCGTCCGTTCCGGCATCCGAGCCGTAGCCGCCGTCCGAGCCGTAACCGCTGTCGGCCGGCTGTTCCGCGGGGACGGCATTGCCCACGGCCTGGCCGTTCGGCGAAGCGGTTCCCTTCTCCTGACCGCACGCCGTCGTCAGCGCCAGCAGGGCCGTCGCCGTCACCGCGAGCGAGGCGTTGCGCCAGGTATTCATGTCGACTCCCGTTGTCCTTCTGCCGGTTACGACGCGAGGCCGCGCCGTTCATGGCCCTAGGTACGGGTGGCCGGTCCCTCCGTGTTCAAAGCGCGCCGAGAAAGTTTCGGCGCGCGCAAACGTGAACCGCACAAGGTCCCCACCATCTGGGGAATCCTCGCCGCGGCGGGCGTGTCCGGGCACGGCCCGGTCCATGCTCCCGGTCGTGTACGGATCACGCATCGGGCGGCTCTCGGCAGCCGCCGCACTCGTATGGCTGTGCGCCGTGCCCGCGCCGGCGACCGGCGACAGTTGCGCCGTTGCCTCCATCGGTCAGGGCGACGGCAGTTCGTCGGTCGCCGTGGCGGGCGGGGGGAACTGCAAGGCGGTCTCGGAACCGGCCCCGCCACCGCCGCCTCCACCACCTCCGGAGCCTCCGCCGCCACCGCCCCCTCCCCCGGAGCCACCGCCACCGCCTCCCCCTCCGCCACCGCCGGAGCCACCACCCCCACCGCCGCCTCCACCCCCGCCACCGCCGCCCCCACCCCCCGCACCACCTGAACCGGAACCCGCGCCGCCGCCCCCGTCCGCACGTCCCAAGCTCCCTCCGCCGGAGCCCGTGGCGCTCCCCACGTACCGCAAGCCCACCCGCAAAGCACCGAGGAGCGGCCCGTCCCTGGTCTCTCTCACCCTGCTGATCACCGCACCCGCGGTATTCGCCGTGGCCGTCCTGCGGCCGCGTTCGTCCCGCTGATCCACGGAGATACCGGAGATATCCATGTCGGAATGGCTTGTTCTGACCATCGCCATGGCCTCGGCCTGCGCGGTTGTCCTCACCATCGCCGTCCTCAACAACCGCCGCATCGGCGAGGACGACGACCCGTCGGAGACTCCTGACGTCATCGAGTACATGACGATGATGATCGGCGTGGTGTACGCGATCGTGCTCGGCCTCGCCATCGCGGGCGTCTGGGAGGCGCGAAGCGCGGCCCAGGAGTCCGTACGCCTGGAAGCCCAGGCCCTGCACGAGGTGAGCGCACGGGCCTCCGTCTATCCGGTCGAGGTCCGCGACCGCATCCGTGCCGATGTCGATGCGTACGTCAGCTATGTGATCGACGACGAGTGGAAGGCCATGACCGAGACGGGGAGCATCACCGAGGAGGGATCCCGGCTGCTGGACCGCGTACGGGCGGATGTCACCGAGTACCAGCCGAAGACCGACCATGAGGGGCAGGCGTATCAGCCACTGGTGGACCAGGTCGCCGCGGCCGATGACGCACGGGGCTCCCGGGGGCAGAGCGCGGGCGCGACGATGCCGGGGGTGGTGTGGTTCGGCCTGATCACCGGGGCGATGGTGACGGTGGGGCTGATCTTCACGCTGCAGATCCGCAGAACGTTCCGTGAGCTGCTGCTGGCGGGCCTCTTCAGCGTGCTGATCGCCTTCCTGCTCTTCCTGATCTGGGACTTCGACTCACCCTTCGGACGGGGCATCTCGGCGACGACCGCGCCGTTCGTCGATCTGTTCCCGCACGCCTCCGGCGGCTAGTCGGATCCAGCGCGCCCGGTCCCCCGGCCGGCACTTCAGCGGTGCGCCGGCCGGGGGACAAAGCTGCCCCATTCGCCGGACCCCGATCGCGGGTGATATGGGTCACTTCTAGCGTGTCGGGCATCGAGGTGCATTTCTGCTGCTCTGTGGAAAACCGTTCCGCAACTGCTCCTCGGGGACCCGGAGGATTCACCATGCGCGCGATACGTGTCGCACCCGCCGCCCTGCTCGGCTCCGTCGCTCTCGCACTGACGGCGCCGGTCACGGCCGCATACGCCGCTACGAACGCCACGACCATTGCCTTCACCCCCTCGGTCACCCCGTCCACGGTCGCACCCGGCGGCCAGGTCACCCTGGGCGCCATGGGGTGCGACGTGGCGGCCACGGCCTCGTCGGGCGTGTTCGACACGACGACGATCCCCAGTGGGCAGTCGGCCACCGCCACGGTCGACTGGGACGCCAAGCGTGGGGCCGTCTACGAAGTGACGTTCAACTGCGGCGGCACCGTACGAATGGTCAACCTGACCATCACCGGCGGCGCGACGAGCACACCCACCAGCTCACCCACCACCGCTCCTACCGCCAGTTCCACTGCCCTCCCGCCACCCAGTGGCGTGCGGGGCGGGATGGGCGGCAGCGTCGACGGCATCAACGCCGGCGAGATCGCTGCGGGTACCGCCCTGGTGCTGGCAGCCGCGGGCGGCACCGTGTATGTCGTGCGCAGGCGGCGCGGCAGCCACTGACCGGCATGTACCGCCGGACGCACGACAGTCGCCCCGGGTCCTGATCCAGGACTCGGGGCGACGGGCGTATCGGGCCGGGCGGGAGGTTCGACGCCTTAGAACGCCGCATTGCTCGTCCGGCGACGACGGACGATGAAGACGGCGCCGCCGATCGCCGACGCGGCCACCAGTCCACCACCGATCTGCATCTCAATGGAGTCGGGGCCCATGGAGCCGCCGAGGCCGCCCCCGGCGCCCTGTCCGGCGAGCACGGTGAACTTGGCCGTGGCGATCTTGGAGTTGTCGTTGCACTTCACCGACAGGTTGTAGTGCCCCGGGGTGGTGTTGTGCCGGATGTGGACCGTCGCGAATCCGGTGGAACCCGCGGACAGGTTCGTCGTCGGGAAGGCGTTCGACCACACCTTGCCGCCGTGACCACAGCCCACCGCGCTGACCTGCATCGTGGCGCCCTGGTGCACCGAGGACGGGTTGACCTTGACATCGCTCGGACCGTTGGTCGCGGCGGCCATGGGGGCGGCGAGGCCGACAGCCGCGAATGCGGTCGCGGTCACCGCGAGAGCGCGTGAAGCACGCATTGTTGAACCTCCAGCGGGAAGCGCCCCGGAGTCATGTCCTCCGGGATGGATCGACGGATACGCGTCCCATGACGAACACTCACCAGATCTTCCGGTTGTCGCACTTCGGCACTGCTCCACACCGGTGAGCCGACACGCCGGGCGGAGACCTCCGGATCTGACGGAGTCGCAGGTCACAGAGCGTCAGAAGTTTTATCCGCTCATTACTCCGAAGAGCCCGATCCACCCCGCGCGGGGTGAACGCCCCCGGCGGCCCCGGGGCGGGCCGCCACCCGTTCGCCCTTCTCTGATCGCGACCGCGCCGCCCCGCACTTAGCGTTCCAATCGTCGCGACGAAGGGAGAACCATGGGCCGGGACCGGGACCACTGGGACGTCAAGCGGACCAGACGCGCGCCGTGGGGTGCATTCGCCCTGGTGCTGCTCACCGGCCTCGCCCTCATGCGGAACGGCACCGATATCGCCCCGGGTCCACCTCAGCCGGCGGCTGCCGCCTCACTGAAGGAGCGTCAGGACCCCGCGGCGGTTCCACTGGCCGGCGAACCGGTCCAGCCGCTGCCCTACGCGCCCGCCGCCCGCGTGAAGATCAACTCGATCCGGGTGGACGCACCGATGATCGATGTGAACCTGGACCCGGACGGCCTGATCGCGGCGCCTCCCCCGGAGGACCCCAATCTCGCGGGCTGGTACCAGAACGGCATCTCGCCGGGCCAGCGCGGCACCGCCGTGGTCGTCGGCCACGTCGACAACATGTCGGGGCCCGCCGTCTTCTACGGTCTGGGCGCCGTCGAGAAGGGGCAGCGCGTCGAGGTGGCCCGCTACGACGGCCGCATCGCGGTGTTCGAGGTGTACGGGGTCGACGTGTTCGCCAAGGACGACTTCCCCGGAGCCCAGGTGTACGGAGACACGGGCCATGCGGAGCTCCGGGTCATCACCTGTGGCGGCGGCTACTCCAGGTCCGGCGGGTACGACGGGAACGTGGTCGTCTTCGCCCGGATGGTCGCGACGCGCTGACCGTACGCCCGCCGCAACCGCCGCCGCGCCTCACCCACCGCGCCTCACCCGCGGTGCGGAACCGTGATGCGATACCCGTCGGCCAGCAGTTCGGGCAGATACCGGCGCAGCGCGGCGACACTCTGCGAACGGTCGCCGCCCGCGTCGTGGGACAGCACCACGACGCCCGGCGCCGCACCCTCCAGCACCCGGCGGACGATGGTGCCGGTGCCCGGTGTGGTCCAGTCGAGGGTGTCGACGGTCCAGGCCAGGGGCTCCATGCCCAGGGCGGCACCGATCTCGAACGAGTTGCGGTTCCACGCCCCGTACGGCGCCCGGTACCAGATCGGCGCCTCGCCGAGCGTCTCCTCGATGATGTCACTGGTACGGCCCAGCTCGTCGCGGATGCCCGCCCGGGACAGCCCGGGGATCAGCGGATGGGACCAGGAGTGGTTGGCGACGACATGCCCGTCGGCCGCCATCTCGCGCAGCAGGTCCTGGTTGTCGACGGCCATCTCTCCGCAGACGAAGAACATCGCCCGGACCCGGTGCTCGCGCAGGGTGGCCAGGATGCCCGGTGTGTACCGGGGGTCGGGTCCGTCGTCGAAGCTCAGCACCATGGAACGCCCGAGGTCCGGCAGCTCCTCCAGCGGCCTGGTCCGCACGGGCGGCGCCGCGCGCCGGAACCGGGGCGCGGTATGGGCGGTCATGGGCTGGAGACGGTACGCGGAGGGCCTCGCCCTCGTGTGCGCGGGCGGGCCGGCGGCTCCCGCGGGCGGCGCACCACCGGGGCGGACGGGCGTGGCGGCGGGGTCGGCGGCGATCAGGTGGACGGCGGTGGCGGCTCCGAGGCCGAGGGCCAGCCGCAGCAGGGTGCGTCGTTCCGGGGGCTGCTGATCGGATTTCATGGCCAACTGCTCGCACGGCGGTCGGGTCACGCGTACCCCCGACACCGTGAGCGAGGCGTTTTGCACCCGATGGGAGGAGCGGATCCCCGCTGACCGGCGGCCCCCGGGGCAGGCCTGTCCCGGGCTCCCCGCGAGGGGAGCGGATAGCCTCGACCGTGTGACAGAGCAGCAACGCCATCAGTTCGAACGTGGCACCGACGGCCCCAAAGTGATCGTCGCGGGTATCGACGGGTCCGACTCCTCGATGCGCGCCGCCGCGTACGCCGCCGGACTGGCACGACGGCAGAACGCCATGCTCGCCCTCGTGTACGTCCAGCCGGTGATGCCGGCCGGCGCGGCGCTCGGGGCGCCGGTCGCCGACGTCACCGGTGAGGTCGCGGAGGGCCTGGTGAACGAGATCCGCGAGTCGACGGAGCGGCTCAAGGACATATGGAACGTGCGGTGGGAGTTCCACACCTTCCGCGGCGATCCGTACAACGGTCTTGTCAGCGCGGCCGACGAGCTGAAGGCCGACGCCGTCGTGGTCGGCGCGTCCGAGTCGGCCGGGCACCGGTTCGTCGGTTCGGTGGCCGTCCGGCTGGTGAAGGCCGGCCGCTGGCCCGTCACCGTCGTCCCGTAGCGATGCCCCGAGCCGGGGCGGGGCCCCCCGGGCCCCCCCCCCCC
>NZ_JBSHFH010000066.1:0-36236 GCF_053617235.1 Streptomyces sp. NPDC055749
CAACATATTTGGCGTTGACTTTTGGCACGCTGTTGAGTTCTCAAGGAACGGACGCTTCCTTCGGTCCCGTTTCACCGGGGCCCTCCGGGCGCTTCTCTTTGTTCTTGCGTTTCCGACTCTATCAGACTCTTTCGTGTCCGATTCCCAGTCGAAGTTGGGATTTGCTTTCCAGGTCTTCGCTTTCGCTTTTCCCTTTCCGGCGAGTCCGACTCTATCAGGCCTTTTCCGTTCCCCTTGACCAGTCCTGCAGGCATGCAGAAGCGGGAGTGAGGGTTAGGATCTGGGCTTAATGGTCGCCGCCGACCCCCGACTCAATGTCGCGTTGGGGTCAGGCAGGAGTACGACAGTACAGGCCGCCGGGAGTCGAGGCAAATCGTTTCTGGTGCACCCCTAGGTCCGCCAATCGGTAGGTCTCGGGCGGAACCGGGACTTCATATGACTTACCCTGCTGAGCAAGTACGCCGTCCCCCATCAGCCAAGGCGGCGACACACCAAGCTCCACCCCTGGGAGGCTCCCCATGACCAACGTGACGTCCCCTGTTGCCGGACGCGCCATCGGACTCGAAGAGGTGCCCGACCCGGTCTTCGCCGGCGCCATGGTCGGTCCCGGAATGGCGATCGACCCCGTGCGCGAGCCGTCGGAGGCCGTGTCCCCGGTCGACGGCATCGTGGTCTCCCTTCACCCGCACGCCTTCGTCGTCGTCGACAGCGAGGGCCATGGAGTGCTGACGCACCTCGGCATCGACACCGTCCAGCTCAACGGCGAGGGCTTCGAGCTTCTCGTCAACAAGGGCGACACCGTCGTCCGCGGACAGGGCATCGTCCGGTGGGACCCCTCCGCCGTGGAGACGGCCGGCAAGTCGGCCATCTGCCCGGTCGTCGCGCTCGAAGCCACCGCCGACTCCCTCTCCGACGTCCGCGTGGACGGCGACGTGAAGATCGGCGACACGCTGTTCGGCTGGCAGTAGCACCTTCGTAGACGTAACAGCCAGTTGGACAACCGCCGCGGTGGCTCAGCCACCGCACAACCGGAGACGGGTGAAATGGAGACAACGCTGCGAGGCGTCGGTGTGAGCCACGGTGTGGCGATCGGCGAGGTCAGGCACATGGGTACGGCGGTTCTCGAACCGCCGGCCAAGCAGATTCCGCCGGAGGAGGCCGAGCGCGAACAGGGGCGTGCTCGCCAGGCTGTGGAGGCTGTTGCCGCCGACCTGATTGCACGCGGCAATCTGGCCGGGGGCGAGGCTCAGCACGTGCTCGAGGCCCAGGCCATGATGGCCCAGGACCCCGAGCTCATCGCCGATGTGGACCGGCGTATCGCCGTCGGCAGCACCGCCGAGCGCGGTATCTACGACGCGTTCGCCGCCTACCGTGCTCTGCTGGCCAACGCCGGTGAGTATCTGGCGGGGCGTGTCGCGGACCTCGACGACGTACGGAACCGGATCGTCGCCCGGCTGCTCGGTGTGCCGATGCCGGGTGTGCCGGACAGCGACGAGCCGTACGTGCTCATCGCGCGGGACCTCGCTCCGGCCGATACCGCTCTGCTCGACCCGACTCTGGTCCTCGGGTTCGTGACCGAGGAGGGCGGGCCCACCAGCCACAGCGCGATTCTCGCGCGGGCGCTCGGTGTGCCCGCGGTCGTGGCGCTGCCCGGTGCCGGTGAACTGGCCGAAGGCACGGTTGTCGCGGTGGACGGCTCCACCGGCGAGATCTTCGTCGAGCCGAGCGACGAGAAGCGCGCGGAGATGGAGAGCGCCGCCGCGGCCCGCAAGGCCGCGCTGTCCGCGTCGACCGGTCCTGGGGCGACGTCGGACGGCCACAAGGTGCCGTTGCTCGCCAACATCGGCGGCCCCGGCGATGTGCCTGCGGCCGTGGAGGCGGGCGCGGAGGGCGTCGGGCTGTTCCGTACGGAGTTCCTGTTCCTGGACGACAGCAAGCAGGCGCCGTCCGAGGAGAAGCAGGTCACGGCGTACCGCGCGGTGCTGGAGGCGTTCCCGGAAGGCCGTGTGGTCGTACGGGTGCTGGACGCGGGTGCGGACAAGCCGCTGGACTTCCTGACCCCGGCCGACGAGCCGAACCCGGCGCTGGGTGTGCGGGGGCTGCGCAGTCTGCTGGAGCACCCCGATGTGCTGCGGACGCAGCTGACGGCGCTGGCGAAGGCGGTCGAGGGGCTGCCCGTCTATCTCGAGGTCATGGCGCCGATGGTCGCCGACCGTGCGGATGCCAAGGCGTTCGCCGATGCGTGCCGCGAGGCGGGGCTGCGGGCGAAGTTCGGCGCGATGGTGGAGATTCCGTCCGCCGCGCTCCGGGCGCGCTCGATCCTTCAGGAGGTGGAGTTCCTGTCGCTGGGTACGAATGACCTGGCGCAGTACACCTTCGCCGCCGACCGTCAGGTGGGGGCCGTGTCCCGGCTCCAGGACCCCTGGCAGCCGGCGCTGCTGGACCTCGTCGCGCTGTCGGCGGATGCTGCCAGGGCCGAGGGCAAGAGCTGCGGTGTCTGTGGTGAGGCGGCCTCGGATCCGCTCCTTGCCTGTGTGCTGACCGGTCTGGGTGTCACCTCTCTGTCGATGGGTGCCGCGTCCATTCCCTATGTACGCGCCACGCTGGCGAAGCACACGCTGGCCCAGTGCGAGCGTGCGGCTGCCGCCGCTCGTGCGGCGGACTCCGCCGAAGAGGCGCGGAACGCCGCGCAAGCGGTGCTGTCGGGCGAGTAGTCCGGCGCGGGTGATCGTGAAGGGGCTTCCCGCCGGTGGCGGGGAGCCCCTTCTGGTTGTCAGCGGTGTGTTTCGGGTTCGTCGGCGCCGATGTCGAATCCGGCGCTGTATTCGACGCCGGATTCCGGGGCGACCGGTTCGCCCGTGTCGGCGTCGGTGCAGTAGGCGCTGAAGACCTCTCCTTCGGTGAGCGGGACGAGGCCGCCGCGGATCAGCCGCCAGCCGTGGACCCGGTCCGGGGTGTCTGCGCGACTCGTGCGGAGCACTACTCCCCCGCGGGTTTCCAGGGCGATGCCCACTGCGAGGACGGTGGCGAACTCGGCTCCTTCCGTGGAGTCGAGCCTGGCCGGGCCGGTGAGGCCGCACTCGGTGTGGAGGACGGCGAGGAGCTGTTCGTTCTCCGTGGGGGTGCTGCACACCATGTGATGGGTGCCGGGCCCCGCTGTCGCCAGGATGCGGGAGAGCAGGTGCGAGGCCCGGTCGAAGGCGGCGCGGCCGATGTCCTGTCCGCAGTCGGCGCAGTCGCCGAGGCCGGCCAGGAGCATCGTGGCGTACTCCCAGGTGGCGCGGCGGACGGCTCGGGTGATGAGGAGCGGCACCAGTGTGTCGATGGGCTGGCCCGTGTAGGCCACGGTGGCGCCGCTCGCCGCGAATTCGGCGGTGAAGCGGGTGCGGCTGGCGCCGCTGTCCGGGTCGAGGTCCGATTCGGCGCAGAACTCCGCGTAGTCCTCGGGGTCGAAGAGGGCGATGGTGGTGTGCATGCCCTGGGCCGCGAGTGTCTTGAGCAGTCCTTCGACCTGTTGGAGATAGACCGTGTGGTCGTCGAAGGGGAAGCTGCGGTAGTGCCGCATCGCCGCGAAGTCCTGGGCGTCGACCAGGAGGCCGATGGTGCTGGGTGCTTCGCGGCGCAGCGTGCGCCGCATGGATGTGCCGTGCCTGTACTGACGGGTGTGCGCCATGTGTCCCCCTGTGCGCTGTCGATCAATGCTCACTCAGCGTAATCAGGGGGACTGACAGTGGCTCCGCCGTGCGGTGGGTCAGCGGCGTGTGCGGGCGAGGTCCACGTAGAAGTGGAGGAGTTCGAGGTTGTCCACGGAGCCCGGATTGACGGCCTTGGCCAGGGGTGTGCCCTGGAGGAGGCGCTTGACCGGAACCTCGATGCGCTTGCCGGTGAGGGTGTGCGGGACGGCGGGGATCTCGATGACCTCGTCGGGTACGTGGCGTGGGGAGAGGTTCTCGCGGATGGTCCGTTTGATGGTGTCGCGGAGCTTGTCGTCGAGGGTCGCGCCGTCCGCGAGGTGGACGAAGAGCGGCATCCAGTAGCCGCCGTCGGGTTCCTCCAGGCCGATCACGAGGGATTCGCGGATCTCGGGGAGCCGTTCGACGGCCTCGTAGATGTCGGCCGAGCCCATGCGTACGCCCTGCCGGTTGAGCGTGGAGTCCGAGCGGCCGTGGATGACGACCGAGCCGTGGTCGGTCATCGTGATCCAGTCCCCGTGGCGCCAGACGCCGGGGTACATGTCGAAGTAGCTGTCGTGGTAGCGGCTGCCGTCGGGGTCGTTCCAGAAGCGGATGGGCATGGAGGGCAGCGGGTTGGTGACGACGAGTTCGCCGACCTCGCCGATGAGCGGCCGGCCCTCGGGGTCCCAGGACTGGAGGTCCGTGCCGAGGCAGGGGGCCTGAAGTTCGCCGATGTGCACGGGGAGCGTCGGGACCGCGCCCGCGAAGCAGCTGCAGACGTCGGTGCCGCCGCTGACCGAGGCGATCCAGAGGTCTTCGGCCACCTCGTCGTGGAGCCAGCGGAAGCCGTCGGGGGGCAGCGGGGAGCCGGTGGTGGCCACGCACTGGATGCGGGAGAGGTCGTAGTCGCGTCCGGGGTGGATTCCGGCCTTGCGGCAGGCCATGACGTACGCGGCCGAGGTGCCGAAGAGGGTCGCTCCGGTCTGTTCGGCGACGCGCCACTGGGCGCCGACGTCGGGATAGCCGGGGCTGCCGTCGTACAGCACGACCGTGGTGCCGGTGAGCAGGCCGGAGACGAGGAAGTTCCACATCATCCAGCCGGTGGAGGTGTACCAGAAGAAGCGGTCGTCGGGGCCGAGGTCGCAGTGCAGGCCGATCTGCTTGAAGTGTTCGAGCAGGATGCCGCCCTGGGACTGGACGATCGCCTTGGGGAGTCCGGTCGTGCCGGAGGAGTACAGCACCCAGAGCGGGTGGTCGAAGGGGACCTGCTCGAATACGGGCTCGGTGTCCGCGGAGGTGAGGGCGGACCATTCGAGGGCGCCTTCGGGTGCGTCAGTGCCGAGCAGTGGGATGTGGACGACGGCGCGCAGGGTGGGGAGTTCACTGCGCAGTTCGGCGACGGTTTCGGTGCGGTCGTGTTCCTTGCCGCCGTAGCGGTAGCCGTCGACGGTGAACAGTACGACGGGTTCGACCTGCTGGAACCGGTCGAGGACGCTGCGGGCGCCGAAGTCGGGGGCGCAGGAGGTCCACACCGCGCCGACGGCCGCGGTGGCGAGGAAGGCGACGACCGCTTGGGGGACGTTGGGGAGGTATCCGCTGACCCGGTCGCCGGGCTTGACACCGAGGGCGCGGAGTTCGGCGGCGAGGGAGCCGACCTGGCGGCGCAGGGCCGACCAGCTGATCGGGACCTGGGTGTGGTTCTCGTCGACGTGGAGCAGGGCGGGGGCGCCGGCTCTGAGGGGGTCCTCGGCGGTGCGCAGGGCGTGCTCGGCGTAGTTGAGGGTGGCGCCGGGAAACCACTGGGCGCCGGGCATGGAGCGCTCGCCGATGACGGTCTCGTACGGGGTGGAGAACCGTACGTCGAACCAGTCGGCGACGGCCTGCCAGAAGGTGTCGAGTTCATCGACCGACCAGCGGTGCAATGCCTCGTACCCGCCCTCGGCCGGTGCTCCGTACCGCTCGGCCGCCCAGCTCTGGAAGCGGGTGACGGCCGCGGCGGCGATGCGGTCGGCGTCGGGCTCCCACAGGGGGGCTTCTTCGGCACGTGCGGTCATGGGTTTCGGCTCCCTGGCTGTACGGGTTACGCGGGTGGGCGTGTCGCGCGCACGGGCTGGGGTGTGCGCGTGAGCGGCTTTTACGGACGATGCCATGTGATCGTCTTTCGCACCAGGGTGGCCCGGCCATGGTTGCGTGTCCCGTTGTGTGGTCCGGCCGGTGAACGGAAGTTGAACGCGGCCCGGTCGTCCGCGGTCGGCTGGCAGGGTGGGCCGCATGGACGGTCGTGACCTGGTGCGCTCGGTGAAGATGGTCGGTTCGGTACAGGGGCTGCGCACGGCGCGCACCGCCTGGCGGCACCGGCGGGCGGATGCGCGGGCGCTGCCGCCGCGCGGGGCGGAGCGGGCGCGGGTGCCCGGCCTGTTGACGGGGGCCGATCCGGGGCCCGGCGGGGGTGTGGTGCGGTTCGCCCGTTCGGAGCTGCGGGTACGCGTCGCGGCGGGCGGCGCGGTGTTCTGGGCCTGGGACGGGGCGGAGCCGTTGCCTTCGTACGCCTTGCCGGGTGCCGAGCCGGAACCGGACCCGCGTGCCGCGCTGGAGCCGGACAAGGACGGCGGCTGGCAGGTGGTCTCGGAGCGGCTCACGGTGGTGGTGTCGCGGCACGGGGCGGTCGAGCTGCGGACGCCCGGTGGGCTGGTGCTCCGCCGGGAGCTGCCGCCGCGCTGGTGGGAGCCGGTGGCGGGGGGCGAGGCGCGGTGGGTGCTGAGGTCGGAGGTGCCGGCCGACGCGCGTTTCTTCGGTCTGGGCGGGCAGTCCCGCGGTCCCCGGCTGCGTGACGGAACGTACCGGCTGTGGAATCCGGGACCGGGCGGGAGTCCGGGTTCCGGTGACGGCCTGTCGTGTCTCGCGATGCCCGTGCAGCTGGTGGTCGCCGACGCGGGGACGCATCTGGTCTTCCACGACAACTCCTGGTCGGGGCGGGTCACCTTGCGTGAGGGTGAGGAGGGTGCGGGTTCCGGGCACGACAGGCCGGGGACCTGTGAGGTGCGGATGGACGGCGGTCCGCTCCGGTGCTGGGTGGTCGCGGGGACGCCCGCCCGGGTGCTGCGGGGCTGGACGGCGCTGACCGGTGCGCCCGCGCTGCCGCCGTCCTGGGCGCTGGGTGCGCAGCATGCCGGTTCGGGGTCCGGGGGTTCGGGGTCCGGGGGTGAGGAGGAGGTGCGGCGGATCGTGGCGGGCTACCGGGAGCGGGAGTTGCCGCTGTCCGTCCTGCACCTGGACGGTGACACCGGCGGCGGCGAGCGGTTTCCCGGTCTGCCCCGGCTGGCGAAGGAGCTTCGTGCGGACGGTGTCCGGCTGGTGTCGGTCGTCGGTGCCGCGGTGGAGGCGGAGCCGGGGAACGCCGTGTTCGACTCCGGTCGGCGGATCGGTACGGGTGGTGCGTACGTGGAGGATGCAGGGGGGCGTTGGGTCCGTGGTGCGGGGCGGCCCGGCGCGCGCGTCTATCCGGATTTCACTGATCCGCTGGTGCGGGAGTGGTGGGGCGCGCTGTACGAGGAGCGGCTGGATCAGGGGTTCTCCGGTGTGTGGCACGACGTGGACGAGCCGGGTTCCTTCCCGGCTGTTGGCGGTGCGGGGCTTCCGCTGTCGGCCCGGCACGCGCTGGAGGGCCGTGGCGGTGATCATCGCGAGGCGCACAACGTCTACGGGCTGGCCATGGCTCGGGCCGGTTACGAGGGTCTGCGCCGGCTGCGGCCGGACGAGCGGCCGTTCCTGGTCTCGCGGTCCGGGTGGACAGGGGTGCAGCGGTACGGGGGTGTGTGGTCCGGTGATGCGGTGACCGGCTGGGCGGGGCTGCGGGTCTCGCTCGCCCGGGTGCTGGGTCTCGGGCTGTGCGGGGTGCCGTACTCGGGGCCCGATGGGGACGGGGTGGAGGGGGCACCGCCGTCGCCCTCGGCGGAGTTGTATCTGCGCCGGCTCCAGCTGGGGGCCTATCTGCCCCTGTTCCGTACCCGCGCGGCCGTGGGTGCGGACGGGCGGGAGCCGTGGGAGTTCGGGCCGGAGGTCCTGGAACACGCGAAGGCCGTACTCGACGGGCGTGAGCGGCTGCATCCGTACTTCGTGACGCTGTCGCAGGTGGCCCGGCTGACGGGCGCCCCGTATGTACGGCCGTTGTGGTGGGGCGCTCCCGGTGACCGGACGCTGCGGGACTGCGAGGACGCCTTTCTGCTGGGCGATGCGCTGCTCGTGGCGCCGGTGCTCGCGTGCGGGGCGGAGCGACGGGCGGTGCGGCTGCCGCGGGGGCGCTGGTACGACACGGTGACCGAGGAGGCGTACGAGGGTCCCGGGCAGGTGCTGGTGGATGCCCCGTTGTCACGGATTCCGGTGCTGGCGCGGGCCGGTGCGGTGATTCCGGTGCGGGGCCCGGACGGCGTTCTCGAACTGGAGGTGTGGGCTCCGCCGGTCGGCCGTACGGGCGGGGGGCTGGTGGTGCGCGATGCGGGCGACGGCTGGGCGCGGGCGGAGGTCGAGCGGTATACGTCGCGGAGGTCGGGCGGGCGTGTGGTGGTCGAGCGGGACGGCGGGGAGGGGGAGGCGGTGCCTGCGGTGCGGGTGCGGGGGCTGTAGGGCCCGCCGTCAGCTGTAGTGGCCGGCGAACCAGGCGTGGGCGGCACGGGTGTGCAGGGGGAAGGCCAGTTCCCTGGCCGCGCGCAGCACTTCGTAACCCTCGGTCTCGTCGGTCGGTACGGAGGGCGGGAGCGTGGCGGCGGGGCGTGGCGGCAGCAGGCCGAAGAGCAGCAGGTGGCCGCCCGGGCTGCTCATCGCGTCGGCCAGTCGGACTTCGTGCTCGTGGGCCTCGATGCCGGTTTCCTCGCGGAGCTCGCGTACCACCGCGTGGCGCCAGTCCTCCGAGTGGTCGATGAAGCCGCCCGGGAGCGCGATTCCGCCCTGCTGGGGTGGGATGGTGCGGGTGATGACGACGAGTCCGCCGCCGCGCGTGTCGGTGACGGGCAGCAGGGCCACGGCGACCGGCAGCGGGTTGCGGTAGGCGGTGGCTCCGCACGCCGTGCAGGTCCGGGGCCAGGAGGCGGCCGTCCCCGTGGAGTACGGCGTACCGCAGCTGCCGCAGTATGTGTTGGGGACGGGCGGTGTGGGCGGATTCGTGGGCGCGGACACGGGCGGACTGTATCCGATCACTCTTTCGCGGGGGCCCAGGAGCTGATAAACGATGTGCCCATGACAGGAATTCGCACTGCCTTCCGCGCTCTGGCGGCCACGGCCGCCACCCTGCTCGCCGTGACAGTCGCCGCCCCGGTGGCCGGGGCCGCACCCGAACCGAAGGCCCCCCGGGAGTTCGTCTCGCTGCGCTCCGTCGATCCGACGATCATTCAGGAGATGCGGTACACCACCGCCCACAACTTCCTGGGCACGCCCGTCGACGGCTACCGGCAGCCGGTCTGCATCCTGACCCGGCCGGCGGCGCGGGCGCTGCACGAGGCGCAGACCCGGCTGCTGCGCCAGGGCTATTCGCTCAAGGTGTACGACTGCTACCGGCCGCAGCGGGCGGTGGACCACTTCGTGCGCTGGGCGAAGGATCTCGACGATCAGGCGATGAAGGGCGAGTTCTATCCGCTGGTCGACAAGACGCGGCTGTTCGAGGACGGTTACATCGCGGAGAAGTCCGGCCACAGCAGGGGCAGCACGGTGGACCTGACTCTGGTGAAACTGCCGGCGCTGCCCACGAGGCCGTATCTGCCGGGCGAGGCGCTGACGCCCTGCTACGCGCCGCAGTCCGAGCGCTTTCCCGACAACTCGGTGGACATGGGCACGGGTTACGACTGCTTCGACACCCTGTCGCACACCGAAGACCCGCGGATCCAGGGAGTCCAGCGCGCCAACCGGCAGTTGCTGAAGCAGACGCTCGTCGGCCTGGGCTTCGTGAATCTGGCCGAGGAGTGGTGGCACTTCACCTTCAAGCCGGAGCTCTTCCCGGACACCTACTTCGACTTCCCGGTGGCCAAGCGCTCCGTCGCGGGGCACTGACGACGCCCGCCACGGCCTCGGGTGAACGGGCGGCCGGGACCACCCCCGTGGGCTCCGGCCGCCCGTTCTCCTCTTCGGACGCGGAAAGGCCGTATCCGGTTGCCGCCCCAGCCATTACGGTGCCCGTATGTCACAGGAGACGTTCGATTCGTACGAGGAATTCTGGCCGTACTACGTGGCGATGCACTCCCGGGCCGCGACCCGCTGGGTGCATCTGACCGGGACGCTGACCGGTCTCACGATCGCCGCCTACGGGCTGGCGCGGGGACGGGCGCGGTACGCGGCGGCGCTGCCGCTCATCGGGTACGGGACGGCCTGGCCGGCGCACTTCTTCATCGAGAAGAACAACCCGGCCTCGTTCGGGCATCCCGCGTGGTCCCTGCGCGGTGACGTGCAGATGATCCGGATGATGCTCGCGGGCCGGGACCGGGAGCTGGCAGATATCGCTGCCAAGTGGCTCGCCGAGAACCGCTGACCGTGGCACACTTCTGACGTTCCGTCAGATTGGTTGTCGGGGAGGGGCTTTGCCGCATACGCGCATACCCGTGGTGGCCGGCTGGTTCACCGAGGACGGCTCCGAGGAGGACTTCCGGCTGCTGGGGACCCGCTGCTCGGGGTGCTCCTCGGTCTACTTCCCCCGCGAGGACGGCTTCTGCCGCAACCCGGGCTGTCCGGGCGGGGAACTGACCGAGGTTCCGCTCTCCAAGCGGGGCACCGTCTGGTCGTTCACCGACGGCCGCTACCGGCCCCCTCCCCCGTACGTCTCCGATCCGGATGTGCCCTGGGAGCTCTGCACCCTGATCGCCGTCGAGCTGGCCGCCGAGCGCATGGTCGTCCTGGGTCAGGCCGCGCCGGGGGTGGGGGTCGCGGATCTGGCGGTCGGGATGACCGTCGAGGCGGTGCCCGGTGTGCTCGCCGATGCCGCCGGGAGCGGGGCCGTGCGGGCGACGTGGAACTGGCGGCCCGTACCGGACCTTGGGTCTGCGGTACCGGGTGGAGGCGCGGTATGACACGTGATGTGGCGGTTATCGGGGCCGGGATGCACCCGTGGGGCAAGTGGGGGCGCAGTTTCGTCCAGTACGGCAGGGTCGCGGCGAAGACGGCGCTCGCCGACGCGGGCCTCGACTGGCGGGACGTGGGGTCGGTCGTCGGCGCGGAGACCGTGCGCGGCGGGTATCCGGGGTACGTGGCGGGGGCGACGTTCGCCCAGGCGCTGGGCTGGCAGGGCGCGCGCGTGACCAGTGTGTACGCGGCCTGCGCCTCCGGTGCCCAGGCCGTCAACGCCGCCCGGGCCCAGATCCTGGCGGGCCTGGCCGATGTGGTGCTCGTGGTGGGAGCGGACGCGGCGCCCAAGGGGTTCTTCGCCCCGGCCGGCGGCGAACGCCCCGACGATCCCGACTGGCTGCGTTTCCGGGTCCTCGGGGCGACGAACCCCGCGTACTTCGCGCTCTACGCCCGCCGCCGGATGGCGCTGTACGGGGACACGACCGACGACTTCGCCCTGGTGAAGGTCAAGAACGCGGCGGCGGGCGCGCTCAATCCCCACGCCCGCTACCGCGCGCCCGTCACTCCCGAGCAGGTCGCCGCGTCCGCCGTGGTGGCCGACCCGCTGCGGCTCCTCGACATCTGTGCCACCTCCGACGGCGCGGCGGCGCTCGTCCTGTCCAGCATGGAGTTCGCCAGGCGGCACGGGGCCGCTGACCCGGTCCGTATCCGCGCGGTCTCGACCGTCACCCCGACCTTCCCGCGCGCCGTGCTCGACCTGCCCGACATCGCGACGGACTCCGCGGTGGCGGTGGAACCGGCCCCGGAGAGTTTCCGCGCCTCGATCGCCCGGGCCGCGTACGAGGAGGCGGGCATCGGCCCGGGGGACCTCTCGCTCGCCGAGGTGTACGACCTGTCCACCGCGCTGGAACTGGAGTGGTACGAGGACATCGGGCTGTGCGCACCCGGGGACGGCGCGAAGCTCGTACGCGAGGGAGTGACCGCGCTCGGCGGAAGCGTTCCGGTCAATCCGAGTGGCGGGCTTGCCTCCTTCGGGGAGGCGGTGCCGGCCCAGGCGATCGCCCAGGTCTGCGAGCTGACGTGGCAGTTGCGCGGGACCGCGGGCGACCGGCAGGTGCCGGGCGCCCGCGTCGGGATCACGGCGAATCAGGGCTTGTTCGGCCACGGTTCGGCCGTCATCGCGGTGCGCTGACACCGGGCGGGCCCTGCGGGGGCCGCCCCCATGACGCGCGGCCCGTACCCCGGTCGGCGGGGGTACGGGCCGCGTTCGGCTGTGCCTGTCAGGTGGTCGCGGGTTCCCGGAGCCTGTCGGCACGGGCCATCGCGTGCTCCACCACCGCGACCAGCACGTCCCGTACGGACGAGCGGTCGCGTGCGTCGCACAGGAGCACCGGGACCTCGGGGTCGAGGTCGAGCGCCGCCTGCACCGTCGCGACGGGGAACCGGTCGGCGCCCTCGAAGCAGTTGACGGCCACGGCGAACGGGATCGCCCGGCGCTCGAAGTAGTCGACCGCCGCGAAGCAGTCCTCCAGCCGTCGTGTGTCCGCGAGGACGACGGCGCCCAGGGCGCCCTGGGACAGCTCGTCCCACAGGAACCAGAAGCGGTCCTGTCCCGGTGTGCCGAACAGATACAGCACCAGGTCCTCGCGCAGGGTGATGCGGCCGAAGTCCATCGCCACCGTGGTGGTGGTCTTCGCCTCTACGCCGTCCAGGTCGTCCACCGGACGGCCCGCTTCGCTCAGCCTCTCTTCCGTGCGCAGCGGTCTGATCTCGCTGACCGCGCCCACCAGGGTCGTCTTGCCCACGCCGAAGCCGCCCGCCACCAGGATTTTCAGGGTAACGGGCTCAACGGGCCGCCTTTTGCGGCTAGAGCGCCCGAAGGCCATTGATCACCTCGCGAAGAATGTTCACGTCCGGCAGCTCGGCCGGCGGAACGGGACGGGTTACGTGCACCAGCTCGTCCTCGACGAGATCGCCGACGAGGACCCGGACCACCCCTACGGGAAGGTCGAGCCCGGCCGCGAGTTCCGCGATCGACTGGGGCATGTCACTGCAGAGTTCGACGATCTCCACGTGTTCCGGGGAGAGCGTTTGGTCCCGGCCTGGATCGTCGGCCGCGGGTTCGGGGACGACGATCGCGATCAGGTCGAGGCGGTGGCGGGACGCGCTGCTGGTACGCCCCCGGGTCATCGCGTACGGGCGGACCACCGGTCCCGCGTCGGCGTCGTACCAACGCGAGGACTGGGGGGCGGTGGAGGCGGCCGGAGGTCCGGAGACGGCGCCCCGGGAGGTGTCAGCGCTCATGCCATCCACTCACCCTCCGGTGGGCAGACCGGTCGTCCGGGGAGCGTTGGCCAGGTGGGCCCCCACGCGCTTGACCATCAGCGTCATCTCGTACGCCACCTGGCCCACGTCGGAGTCCGAGTGGGCCAGTACGGCGAGACAGCTGCCGTCGCCGGCCGCGGTGACGAAGAGGAACGCGTCGTCGAGCTCGACGACGGTCTGGCGCACCCTGCCCGCGTCGAAGTGGCGGCCCACGCCCTTGGCGAGGCTGTGGAAGCCGGAGGCGACCGCCGCCAGGTGCTCGCTGTCCTCGCGGGTCAGATCCTTGGACGTGCCGGTGGCGAGACCGTCGCTGGAGAGCACCAGCGCCTTGTGGATGCTGCCGACGCGCTCGACGAGTTCGTCGAGGAGCCAGTTGAGTGCGCCGGAGCCGTGGCGGCTCGCGTCGGGTGCTGCGGCGTTCGGTGCGGTCATGGACCGTCCCCTCCCGGAGTGGTTCCTGGTGCTGTCTCGCCGCGGCCGGTCGCGTCTTCGGCGTTCTCGCGCCGGCCACGCTGCCAGCCACGCTGTAGCGAAGCCATGCGATTGCGTACTTCGTCCGCGTCGCGTTCGAGGTCGTCGGCCGCGTCCGCGGGAGTATGGGCGGGAGTCCGCTGGGCGGAGTCCTCCCGGAGCTGGTGGGCGAGGCTCGCCTGCCTGACCCGGCGGGGCAGTCCGCCGACGGTCTCCCGTACGGGTTCCGCCGCCGGGGCCTCGGCGGCCGGGCGCGCCGCGGTCGCGGGGGGTGACGGGAACGCGTCGGGGCCGGTGACCGCGGGGTGGGCGCGGCCGTCCTCGTCCACCCGGCGGCCGTGGTCGGTGACCAGGGTGGGGGGCTTGCGGCGGGGCAGGGGGACCGGCCCGGCAGGACGCATCGGGCGGACGTCGGCCTCGCGCCCGCCGGTCTGGTCGGCGGCCTGCTGGTGCTGTTCGCGGTCCGCGTCGCGGCGCAGGTCCCGTGCGCGGAAGATGCCGCCGCGTTCGCTCTCGGTGTCCTCCAGGTCGGAGACGCCGTCGAGTACGGGCGCGAGGGCCGGATCGAGCTCCGGGTCGACCCGGCCGGTCACCTGCGGGAAGCCCAGGGTGTCGAGCGGACCTTCGAGCTCCACGGGTCCGTCGAGTACGGAGGGTCCTACGAGGCCGGTGGGTACCGGAGACAGGACGGCGGGACGGCCGCCCTCCTTCGTACCGCTGCCGGGAACGCCGTCCTGCGGCACACCGTCCTTGCGGGACCCGTCGCCGACGGGCCCGTCGATGCCGGGGCGTCCGTCGCCGATCGCCCGTTCCGCCCTGCGGTCGAGGCGGAATCCGGTGCCGTGCGTGTCCGGGGCGTCCGTCAGCAGCGCGGCCGGGATGAACACGACGGCGGTGGTCCCCCCGTACGGGGACCGCTGGAGGGAGACGCGTACGTTCTGCCGCTGGGCGAGCCGGCTGACCACGAAGAGGCCCAGCCGGTCGGTGTCGGAGAGCTCGAAGTCGGGGGTCTCGGCGAGCCGGAGGTTGGCGTCCAGGAGGACCTCGGGGGCCATACCGAGGCCGCGGTCGTGGATCTCCAGGGTGAACCCGTTGGCCACGCGCTCGCCGTGCACCTGGACCGCGGTGTGCGGGGGCGAGAACACGGTGGCGTTCTCGAGGAGTTCGGCGATCAGATGGGTGAGGTCGGCCACGGCGGGGCCGCCCACACCGATGCGCGGCAGCCGGCGGACCTCGATCCGCTCGTAGTCCTCGACCTCCGCGACCGCCGCCCGCACCACGTCCATCAGCTGGATCGGCTTGCGCCACTGGCGGGACGGGGCGGCTCCGGAGAGGATCACGAGGCCCTCGGCGTGCCGCCGCATGCGGGTGGTGAGGTGGTCGAGGCGGAAGAGGTCGGCCAGTTCGTCGCTGTTCTCGGTGCGGCGCTCCATGGTGTCCAGGAGCGTCAACTGACGGTGCAGGAGGACCTGGTTGCGGCGGGCGAGGTTCACGAAGACCTCGGAGACACCGCGGCGCATGTCGGCCTGTTTGACCGCGGCCTCGACCGCGGCCCGCTGGAGGGTGTTGAGGGCCTGGCCGACCTGGCCGATCTCGTCGCGCTCGTACTGGAGGTGCGGGGCCTCGGTCCCGACGTCCACCTGTTCGCCCGCGGCGAGCCTGCGCATCACGCTCGGCAGCCGCACTCCGGACACCTCGTGGGCATCCTTGCGGAGCCGGGAGAGGTCCCGGACGAGCTCGCGGCCGATGCGTACGGAGACGAAGACCGAGACGAGGAGCGCGAGGAAGCCGAGCACACCGGCGACGCCCGCCTGGATCAGTACCCGGTAGCCGGCCGGTTCGGCGCGGTCCTGGAAGCGGTTGGTCATCTCGGTGGAGTCGTTGGCGAGCCGGTTCAGGACCGGTTCGGTCACTTCCTGCCACCGCTCCGCGTCGACGCTGCCCGGCCTCTTGAAGGGGCCTGCGCCGATGAGCGTCTTCTCCGCGCTGCGCAGGGGTTCGGTGTCGGGGCTCCCCCAGTAGTGCTCCATGCGGCGGCGTTCGGACGCGGGCAGGAGTTCGAGGTTCACCTCGTACAACAGCTCGCGGCTCGCGACCAGGTCGGAGGCGGCGCGCAGCTCTCCGGAGTCGAGCCGGCCCGCGATGAGTCCGGAGGCGATCAACGCGTCCTCGCGGGAGAGCATTTCGCGTGCGCGGGAGACCCCGACGAGAGCCCGGACCTGCTTGTCCATGGAAACGTTCTCCATGGTGTGGAGACCGTTCAGGAAGCGGTAGCAGGGGTCGACGAGCCGGTTGTAGAAGTCCAGGGCCCGGTCGCGGTCGATGGTGCGCCGCTCGACCGACTGCCGCAGGGCGTCCAGGCCGTCGACGGCGCCGAGGATCGAGTCGAGCCTGTCCTCGGCGTCCGGCCGCAGGGCGTCGCGGACGTCCTTCTGCCGCGCGCTCGCCCTGACGTCGGCCACGACCCGGTCGGTGGCGGCGCGTTGGCGGCGCAGGAGGGGCAGGGCGTCGGAGGCCCGGGGGTCGGCGAGGAAGATCAGTGTCTGGCGTCGTTCGCTCTGGACGGCGCGGACCGTGTCCTCCAGAGGGTGACCGACCTTCTCCATGATCGAACCGGCACCCATGAGTTCGCCGGCCTCACGGCCCGTGATGTAGGTGGCGAAGACCCAGAGGCCGGTGAGGGAGACGAGCGGCACCATCAGCAACGCCACGATCTTCCTGCGGATGGACTTCCCGCGAAAGCGCATGGCCTCCCCCAGCTCGGCCCCGCGGTGCGGGGGTGGTTACATCCGTCAACAAACGGCGCGAGCCTACTACTGACACCGAGACAACTCGAAGGCGTGTCCGGACGAATTTCGGCCGCCCTGGCGTGACTTGATCAGGAGTTGTCCTGGTATTCCCGGAGATGAAGTTCGCGAAAGCGACAGCTGAGGCCGTGGGGACTGCCACATTCGCGGGGTGTTCAGTTGGCTGGAATTCTTCGTTCTGTGACCTTCGGGGCTCGATGACCCCCTTCGGCGGGAATCTTCACGGACCGGCATTCGTCCATCTGTACGGGGCAGGGGGCTACATGGGTGCGTACGGCAGGGCGGGCGACTCGGCCCGCGTAGAACGGCCGTAATCAGGGCAGCCACCCTGAAGTCGGACAGCGGTGGGGAGTTGAAGGTTCGTGGACACGGAAGAGCATCGGGGCGAGCGGTCGTCGGAGCGGTCTCAGCTCTGGGTGGAGGAGCCCGCGGTGCGGCGGCGCATGCCCGATCCGGTGCGGACGGCCGCGGTGCGTGCCGTGCTCATCACGTCACTGACCCTCATCCAGGCCATGGTGGCGTTCCTGAGCACCATGGCGGGCTCCTGGCTCGCCTTCCCGATGATGCTCAGCAGTGTGGGCAGCACGGTGGTCGCGACGTGGTCGGTCCTGGATGTGTGGGTCACCCGGCAGGTGTGGAATCAGCGCAACGGTGTGGTGTCCGTGCCGAGCAGCACGGCGCGGAAGATGCGCCGTGAGCGGCGCCGGGCCCGGCGGACCGCCAGGACCGCGGCGCGGCAGGCCACGCGGATACGCCGCCGGGGCACGAGCGGCCTGTCCCGGGCCTGACCGGCCGCCGCCGTGCCCCGGTTATCGGGCTGTGTTCCAAGGACCGTTCTACGGGCTACACACTGCCCTTCGGGGCCTCGGCTTCCGCCCGTTCGGCCTGTGCCTGGGCCGCCGCCTCGGCGGCCTGGGGGGTGCGCTTGAACATCCGCGTCGCGGTGATCTCGCCGTGGACCGTCTCGGCGTCCGGATCCTGCTGCGGCAGTCCGGGCCGCAGGTGCTCCTCCACGCTGATGTACTTCAGCCCCGCCCGCAGGTCCGCGTCGTTACGGAGGCGGATGACCAGCGGGAATTCGGCGAGGGCCGTGGTGTCGAACAGGCCGGTCGTGTAGAGCAGCTGCACACCCAGCGCGTCCGACACCGCACGCTGGAGCTCCAGCAGGTAGGTGGCGTTGGCGCGGCCGATGGGGTTGTCGAGGAACAGCGTGCCTGCGTGCCGGTGGCGGTCCCGGCCACGGTCGTTGCTGCGGAGCGCCGCCATCGTGCAGTACAGGGCGATGGCAGCCGTGAGCAGCTGGCCGCCGGAGAAGACGTCTCCCATCTGTCCGACCGGGACCCGTTCGGCGCGGAGCACCGCGTCCGGCTTGAGGATCTCCACGGCGATGCCCTTGGGTTCGAGGGCTGCCTGGACACCGCGCAGGAGCAGGGACATGCCGTCCCTGCGCAGATCGGAGTTCTTCTTGAGGGCGGCGTGAGTCGCCTCGTCGATGACTTCGCCGAGCCGTTCGGTGAGGGTGGCCTGGTCCGGTTCCTCGAAGCGGATCCGCAGGAACTCCTGGCCCGACCACTCGCCAAGTCCCTCCGGCAGCTGGGAGAGCCGCTGTGCGGAGCGGAGGGTGGCGAGGGCGGACTCCACGAGTCCGCGCAGCCGGTCGACGATGGAGTCGCGGTTGCGCTCCAGCTGGGCCATCTCGTCGGTGAGGACGCGGAGCCGGGGGGCGAAGGCGGCGGCCCACTTCTCCGCGTGCTCGGGCAGGGCCGCCGCGGGGAGTTCCCGGATCTGCTGGCGTGCGGGGGTGCGGACCTGCTCGTAGCGGGTGGAGTTGGCGTGCCGTACGAGCACATCGCTCGCTTCCCGTACGGCGGTCTCGGCTGCCGACAGGTCACCGGCACAGCCGCGCAGGGACCGGCGGGCTTCGGCGGCGGACTGCCGGGCCTCGTCGAGGGTGCCGGGATACGGGTCGGGGGCCTCGGTCTCGTCGTCGGCGCCGTGGTCCCGGAGCAGGTCGCGCAGGAGGGCCGCCGTCTCCTCGAAGCCGCCGGCCGAGTCCTCCGCGGTGCGGTGCGCGTGGAGCAGTTCGGTGTGGGCGGCCCGGGCGGTGTCCAGGGCGCCGGTGGCGGAGGCCAGTTCGCCCGTGGCCGTACGGAGCAGGCGCTGCGCCTGTTCGGCGTCGGCCGGGACCAGCTCGTCCGGCAGTTCCGTGTGGTGGGGCTCCTCGTCGACGGGGGCGAGGCGTTCGGCCTCGCCACGGAGCCGGCCGAGCTGCTCGCTGGCCGTGGACGCCCGGGTCTCCAGTAGCTGGACCAGGGACTCGGCGCGGGCAGCCGCTGCCTGCCGGGAGGGGCCGTCGGCGCCGTCGGTGCCTTCGAGGAGCTGGGCGGCGCGGGTGCGGACCTTGTTGGTGAGCCGGTCGAGCTCGGTGAGCGCCGCGCTCTCGTCGCTCTCGGCGCGGGCCTGCTCGGCGCGCAGGTCGGCGCCGACGCCGACCTTCTCGTAGAGCTGCGACGCCGCGCGGTACGCCTCGCGGAGCGCGGGCAGGGAGGCGCGGGCGGTGTCGCCCTCGGGCTCCGGGAGCTTGTCCGGGGCACCGGCGATCTCGGCCCGTTCGGCGCGCAGGGCGCGGGCGGTGCGGCGGGCGTCGTCGCCCGCGCGCTGGGCCGCGCGGCGGTCCTCGTCGGCGGCGCGTGCCCGTTCGAGGAGGGTCGTGGCGCGGGCCTCGGATTCGGCGGCCTCCTCGACGAGTTCCCTCAGCCGGGTCTGCCACCGGGCGCGTTCGCGCAGGCGGTGGGCCAGTCCTGCGAGGGCGTCGGCCGCCCGGCGGGCGCGCTGGGCGGCCTCCTGGCGTTCGTCACGAACGCGCCCGGTGTCGGCGGCGGCCTCGTCGGCCTCGGCGCGGACCGTCCGGGCTTCCGCGAGGGCGGCCCGGGCGGTTTCGGCGGCCGTGCGGGCGGTACGGGCCGCCTCGGCCAGTTCGGCGAGCCTGCCGGGCGGGCAGTCGGAGCGCCAGGAGCCGATGCGGGCGGCGAGGGAGCGGTCGGCGGTGAGCCGGGCCGCCAGGGTCCGGATGTCCTCGTCGCGGGCACCGGTCCGGTGCCTGAGCGCCTGCCGTTCCTCGTCGGCCGCGTGCTCGTCGTGCATCGCCGGGTTCGGCGGGACGAGGAAGACCCCGTCCGTCGCGTCGCCCGTTCCGGGTGCCGGGACGGGGGCGAGGAGCGCCGCCGCCGTACCGACGGCCACCGCCGAGCGGGGCAGCAGGGCGGCGCCGCCCAGCACGTCCCGGGCGCGGGCGTGGGATTCGGGGTCGGTGATCACGACGCCGTCGACCAGTTCGGGGCGGGCCGCCAGGACCGCCGCGTGGTCGGCGGGGTCGACGGCCTGGGCGAGGTAGCGCCAGCCCGGCAGGGCGGGGATGCCGTGCTCGCCGAGGTATTCGACGGTGGCCAGGACGTCGGGTCCCGGCGGCAGCAGTCCGCCGTCGCCGAGCGCGCCGAGGATCCGCGCGTCGTCGGCGGCGGCCGTGCGGAGCTCGAAGAGCCTGCGCTCGGCGGCGGCGATGCCCTGGTCGAGCAGCTCGCGCAGCTCGTCGGCGCTGCCGTCGAACTCCTCGGCGCCGAGAGCCTGTTCCGTGGCGCGGGCGGGCCCGGTGGTGACGGGTTCGGCGACGGCGACCTGCCCGCCGGGTCCTGATGTGCCGGGACGGTCGGCGTCGCCGGGGGCGGGCCGGGCGGCCTGTGTGCCGGTACCGTGCGGCTCGGCCGGGTCGGTGGCTTCGTCTCCGGCGCCCTGGCGGGGCCTCGGCACGCCCGTGGGCTGGGCCGAGGGGAGGCCGAGGAGCTCGGCGAGGCGGTGGTCGGCGGCGATCGACTCGGCTGCCCTGAGCTCCGCCTCGTACGACTGTTCCGCCGCCTGCGCCCCGTCGGAGGCCCGGGCGGCGGCGAGTTCGGCGCGGCTCTCGGTCGCCGCCGCTTCCCTGGCGTGGTCCGCGGCTGCCCCGGCCGCGTCCCTGGCGGTGTCCCAGGCGGCGACCGCCGCCTGTTCCGACTCGCTCGCGGCGAGGGCCGCGCGTGCCGGGTCCGCGTCGGGTGCCGTGTTGTCGAGCCAGCCCGCCTGTACGGCTTCGGCCGTCTCCTGTTCGACCTCCGCCAGGCGCTGGCGCAGGTGGCCCGCCTCGCTGCGGGCCCGCTGTGCCTCGGTGGCGGCGGTGGTGGCGTCGCGGTGCGCGCGCTCGCCGGTGGCCTGGAGGACGTCGGAGCGCTCCTCCTCCTCGTTGGCCACGCGCTCCCCCGCCTCGGCGGCGGTGTGCAGGGCTCGTACGAGATCGGCGGCGGCCGTGGCCCGTGCGGCGAGGGCCGGGGCCGCGTCGCGCTCGGCCTCGCGGATGGCGACGGCGACCCTGGCGGAGCGGTCGGCCGCGGCACGGTGGCGCAGCACCGCTTCGGCGGCCTGCCAGGCGGAGTGCAGGGTGCGCGCCTCGGCCAGTTCGCGGCGCTGGGCGGCTGCGCCCTTCTCGGCGGCGGTCAGGGCCAGCGAGGCGTGCCGGTAGGCGAGTTCGGCGGCGATCAGGGCGCGGCTGCCACGGGCGCTTTCGGCCTCGGTGACGGTGTGGGCGGCGGCCGTGACCTGCTGGGCGAGCTCGCCGGTGCGGGAGCGTTCCACGGAGGCGCGGGCGGAGAGCCTGCGGGCGAGGGTGCGGGTGCGCCGTTCGGCGCCTGCGTGGACGTCCCTGCTGCGGGCGCGGGCGCCGGCCGCCTCGACGATCCGGCCGAGCAGGTCGACGGAGCCCGCGGTGAAGTCGCGCTCGGCGGTGAGCTCGGCGCGGCGGCCCAGCTTGTTGCCGAAGCCGCTGACCAGGTCGGCGAGACCGTCGGTGTCACGGGTGTCGGTGACGGCGCGGAGCAGCAGGTCGGTGAAGTCGGAGTCCTTCTTGACGGCGAAGAGGCCGGCGGCCTCTCCCTCGTCGGCGTTCATCTCGCGCTGGTAGCGGAAGAGTTCGGGGTCGAGTCCGAGGTCTCCCAGGTGCTCGTTCCACCGGTCGTGGATCTCCTCCCAGTGCACATCGAGGTGCAGGTAGAACTTGCCGGCGTCCGTCAGGGCGTCACGGAAGCCCTTCATGGTGCGGCGCCTGCCCCGTGCGCCGGAGACGCCCTCGGCGGGGCGGCCCACCGCGGTGGCCTCGGCGACCGGCAGCGAGTCGAGGCTGAGGCCGGGTCCGGGGCGGAAGGAGTACCACGCCTCGGCGAACTTGCGGGGGTCGCTGGAGACCTGGCGTCCGCGCCACTCGCTGACCTTGCCGACGACGACGCACTCACCGGTGAGGGTGTGCTGCCACTCCAGCGCGACATGGCCGCAGTCGTCGGCGAGGAGGAACTTGCGCAGCACGCCGGAGCTGGCGCCGCCCAGGGTGTTGCGGTGGCCGGGCAGCATCACGGAGAAGATCAGCTTCAGCAGGACGGACTTGCCGCCGCCGTTCTCCAGGAAGAGCACACCGGCGGGCGCGGGGCGGCGCGGCGGGCCGACCGGCTCGTCCTCGAAGAACTCCGCCTGGGCCGGGGCGGGGTTGGGTACGGGCTCACCGACACCGCGCAGGTCAAGCACGGTGTCGGCGTAGCGCGCACCGGCGGGCCCGATGGAGTAGAGGCGGACCCGGGACAACTCGTACATGGCGGCGGACTCTCGTCGGTCAGGCAGCGGGAGGGAAACGTCGGGGGCGGGGGCCGGTGGTGGCCGGGCCCGCGGGCGGGTCAGGCGTGGAAGGGCAGGCCCTCGTCGGCGGCCAGCTCGGGGCTTTCGGTGTCCGGTGGGGGCAGCAGCGTGGCGGTGCCGTCCGAGACCGGGACCACTCCGAGCTCCAGCAGTTCGGCCATCGCGGCGCTGCCCGCCATGTCGCGGACCTGGAGCTGGTAGCGGGCGGTGGTGCGGTACGCACCTCCGGCGTCGTCGCCGGTGCGCTGGAGGAAGCCCGAGTCGGTGAGGAAGGCGACGGCCTTGCCGATGATGCCTGTGGTGGATCCGGCCAGCCGCCGGGCGTCCTTCGTCGCGCCGGTGGCGCTGCGCCGGGCGTAGATCCGCCACCCGGCTTCGAGACCGGGGGCATCGGTGGCCGGGTCGGTGTTGTCGCCGTGTTCCTCGGCCCGCTCCTCCAGCCGGTGGCATGCCTGGCGTACGAAGGCGTCGACGCCGTTGACCGTGATGCGGCCGATGTATCCGTTGTCTGCGAGGTCCTCGGGGCGCGGGAAGGCCATGGCGGCGACGGCGAGGTGGGCGAGGCCGTGGAGGAAGCGGTCGGCGGAGTCGGACGAGGCGCGCCGGGCGTAGTCGCCCATGCGCACGGCGAAGACCGAGTCCTCACCCGCGGTGACGGCCATCCCCGCGCGGGTGGACACCTCCATGACGATGAGCCCGAGCCCGGTGGCCACGGCGTCGGCGAGCCGGGCGAAGGCGGGTTCCTCCCGGTAGCGGCGGAGCAGTTCGGCGTATTCGGCGTCGCGGGCGGGCAGCAGCTTGGGCTGGAGACCGAAGGAGACGAGCCGCGCGGCGTCGGCGGCGTCGGCCGGTGTCACGGGCGCGGGGGCGCTCGCCTCGGCCGCCGGGGCTGCGTCTGCCGGCTCGCTCCACGCGTCGGTGTGCTCGGCGTGGTACTCGCTCACGGTTGGGGCTCCTCGGTACGGAAACTGCGGAAACTCCGGGGTTCGGAGGGGTGGCGGCCGTCGGCCCGTGGGCTCGGTGCGTACGGCCGCGCTTCGGTGCGGGTGCTCATGACGCCTCCCTGCGGTCCGCGGTCGCGGCGGCGGTGTCCAGCAGTGCGGTGCCCACTATCAGGTCGGCGCCGCCGAACTCCGGGTCGTCGAGCTCCGTACCGTCGTCCACGGCGAAGAGCAGGCGCCGTTCGCCCTGGCGGTAGGCGGTGCCGACCGGCGGGCTCGCCGCGTGGACCGCGAGCAGGGCGACCAGATAGGGCAGGTCGGGATCGCCGCGCCGGGCCTCGGCCAGCAGGCCGGAGAGCCGGCGCGGTGCGTCGTGCTCCAGATCGAGCAGCGCCATGGCGTTCGCGAGCTGGTCCTCGCTGAATCTGCTGTCGTCGGGGGTGGCGATCAGGTCCGGTTCGGGCATTTCCGCGCCCAGGTGCTCGCGTTCCATGGGCGGCATGAGCAGCATGTCGACGAGGTCCCCGACCCGTACCGACGTGGGTGTACGCAGACCCGTGCCGTTGGCGAAGAAGGCGTCCGTGGCCCGGATGGCCTGTTCGACGGGGAGGGGAAGCAGCGGGGTGACCAGCTGCCCGTACAGATCGAGGCCCGCCCGTGCCGTCGGGGCGGCGAATGCCTGCCGGTCCTGCTCGGCGCGGAACAGCGGGCCGGCCTCCAGCAGCCTGGACTGGAGCTGGGTGTGGCGGCGGATGCAGTCCTTGACGATGTCGACGAGCTCGGCGGCGCGGCGCTTGTGCTCGGGGTCCTCCGCCTCGTCCCGTGACTTGCGGATGTTGGTGAGGATCGCGTTCTCGTGGCGGTAGCGGTCGGCGACGTGGTCCAGCGCTTCGGCGATCATGTCCGGGACCGTGTTGAGCCAGTCGACGGCGCGCACGTTGCGCCGGGTCGCCTCCAGGGTCCTGCGGAGCACTTCCGCGTACTGCACGGTGCGGTAGCGGGCCTGCTCGGCGGCGAGCTGCGCGTCGGCGAGACGGCCCCGGCTGATCAGGACCTCAAGCTTCACCTCCGCGGCGATCTGCGCGCTGGTGACGTCGGTGTCCAGTGCGCCGACCAGGACGTTGACCGCCTCGTCGGTGGCACGGAGATAGACGCTGCCGCCGTACCCGGGGACTTCCACGATGAGCTTGAAGTCGTAGTCCCTGCGGACGTACACCCCGTCGGCTCCGAAGGTGCCGTACACCGCGCGGAAACCGCGGTCCACGCTTCCGACGTTGATCAGGTTCTCCAGCACCCAGCGGGCGACCCGCTCGTGCTCGGCGACCGGGCGCCGGGGGGCCTGTGCCCCGACCCGCGGCAGGAGTCTGGCCACTATCTGGTCGTGGTCGGCGCCCGTGTCGAAGTCCATGTTGAGCGTGACCACGTCGATGGCGGCGAGGGCGATCTCGGCCATCGAGTAGACCGTGTACTCACCGGCGAGATTCGCCTTGCGCACGTCGAGGTCGTGCAGCGGCGCCGTGCAGGCGAGCGCGCGCAGCCGTCGCGAGAGCCCCTCATCGGCGGCGGGGCCCGGGGCGGGCCGCGGGCCCCCGCTGAGCTGGGGCGCAGCGTTGTCCGTGTAGGCAGGCGAAGTCACGCTGCACAGATTAGGTCCTCGCACCGACAACGGTCGAAACGGCGCAGAAGCGACCGACCGCCCAGCAGCCGCCGGAGGCGCGCGGGCCGGGCCTGTCCGGTACGCACGGGCCAGGCCCGCCCGATAGCCACGACCCCCGGGTCAGCCGGTCCGTCCGGTACGCACGACCCCCGGGTCAGCCGGTCTCCGGTCCCGTGGGTTGCCCGTATCCGCCACCGCCCGGTGTGCGCAGGACCAGTACGTCCCCGGCGGCCAGGTCGGCGGTGTCGCAGCCCTCCAGGGAGGTCACCGTCGTACCGTCGGCGCGCTCGATGTGCTGGCTGCCCGGGGCGCCGGGTCCGCCGCCGGCCATCCCGTACGGGGGCACGCAGCGATGGCTCGACAGCAGGGCGACGGTGACGGGTTCGAGGAAACGGATGCGGCGTTCCACTCCCTGTCCGCCGTGCCATCGGCCGGCCCCGCCGCTGTCCGTCCGTACCCCGAAGTTCTCCAGCAGCACCGGGTAGCGCCATTCCAGCACTTCGGGGTCGGTGAGCCGGGAGTTGGTCATATGGGTCTGTACGGCGTCGGTGCCGTCGAAGCCGTCGCCCGCGCCCGAGCCGCTGGCCACGGTCTCGTAGTACTGGACACGGTCGTTGCCGAAGGTGAGGTTGTTCATCGTGCCCGAGCCCTCCGCCTGGACGCCGAGCGCCGCGTAGAGGGCTCCCGTGACGGCCTGGGAGGTCTCCACGTTCCCCGCGACGGTCGCCGCCGGATGGACGGGCGCCAGCATCGACCCTTCGGGCACCCTCACCTCCAGGGGCTTGAGGCAGCCGCTGTTGAGCGGGATGTCCTCGGCGACCAGCGTCCTGAAGACGTACAGGACGGCGGCCATGACCACGGATTTCGGCGCGTTGAAGTTCCCGGGCTGCTGCGGCGAGGTGCCCGCGAAGTCGATGACGGCGCTGCGGGCTTCGCGGTCCACGGTCAGCGTCACCTCGATCACCGCGCCGTTGTCGGTCTCGTAACGGTACGAGCCGTCGTCCAGACCGGCGACGATGCGCCGTACCGACTCCTCCGCGTTGTCCTGCACGTGACGCATGTACGCCTCGACGACGGCTGTTCCGAACTGTTCGGACATGCGGCGCAGTTCGGTGATCCCCTTCTCGTTGGCGGCGATCTGGGCCCGGAGATCGGCGAGGTTGGTGTCGGGGTCGCGCGAGGGGTGGGCGGCGGACGTCAGCAGTTCCCTCGTCTCGGCCTCACGGAGTTTTCCGTCGCGTACGAGCAGCCAGTTGTCGAACAGGACGCCTTCCTCGTGGATCGTGCGGCTGAAGGCGGGCATCGAGCCCGGGGTGATGCCGCCGATCTCGGCGTGGTGGCCACGCGACGCCACGAGGAAACGCGGCCCGCTCTCCCCCGCCGGCTCGTCGAACACGGGCGTCACGACCGTCACATCGGGCAGGTGGGTGCCGCCGTGGTACGGGTCGTTGATCGCGTACACGTCGCCTGGACGCATCGTGGTCCTGTTGCGCCGCAGCACCTCCTTGATGGACTCCCCCATCGAGCCGAGGTGCACAGGGATGTGCGGGGCGTTGGCGATGAGATTGCCGTCGGCGTCGAAGACGGCGCAGGAGAAGTCCAGCCGCTCCTTGATGTTGACGGAATGGGCGGTGTTCTCCAGGCGTACGCCCATCTGCTCGGCGATCGACATGAAGAGGCTGTTGAACACTTCCAGCATGACCGGGTCGACGCCGGTTCCCACGGCCGTCCGGTCGGGGCGCGGGCGGACCCGGGTCAGCACGAGGTGTCCGGTGGGACCGGCCGACGCCTGCCAGCCGGGGTCGACGACGGTGGTGGCATCGCTCTCGGCGACGATCGCGGGGCCGGTGACGGTGTCCGTCGTACGGAGTTCCGTACGCCGGTACAGGCGGGCGTCCTGCCATCGCCCTTCGGTGAACATCCGTACGGTGTCGTGCGGTTGCGGACCCTGCGTACCGTGCGCGGGTTCGGCCGGGTGGGCCGTGCGGTGCGGTCCGGCCGCTCCGGTCGCCTCCACGGAGACCGCCACGACGACCAGCGGCTTGTCCATCGTGAAGCCGTAGCGTGCCCGGTGCGCGGCGAGGAACTCCTCGGTCATGGCGGACACCGTGCCGAGATCGACGGGCAGGCTCGCGTCCGTCCCGCCGTAGCGCAGGAGCACGCGTGCCCGGGTGGTGACGGCGGAATCCGGTACGCCGTCGGCGTGGAGGTCGGCCCGGGTGCGGCCGGCCAGTTCCTCGCAGAGTGTCTCCAGACGGCCGAGGGACTCCGTATCGAGTTCCGCCTCGACGGACTGCTCGCGCATCGCGGTGGCGTCGGCGAGGCCGATGCCGTACGCGGAGAGCACTCCGGCGAACGGGGGTACGAGGACGGTGTCGACGCCCAGAGCGTCGGCGACCGCGCACGCGTGCTGGCCGCCCGCTCCGCCGAAGGCGGCCAGGGCGTAGCGCGTGATGTCGTGCCCGCGCTGCACGGAGATCTTCTTGACGGCGTTGGCCATGTTCAGCACGGCGATCTCCAGGAAGCCCGCCGCGACCTGGGCCGCCGTCCTCCGGGTGCCGGTGGCCCGCGTCACGTCACCGGCGAGTGCCTCGAAGCGTTCGCGCACGGCCACGGTGTCGAGCGGCTCGTCGCCCCGGGGGCCGAAGACGGCGGGGAAGTGCGCGGGCTGGACCCTGCCCAGCATCACGTTGGCATCCGTGACGGTGAGGGGTCCCCCGCGGCGGTAGCAGGCGGGGCCGGGGTCGGCGCCCGCGGAGTCGGGTCCGACCCGGTAGCGCCGGCCGTCGAAGTGCAGGACGGAGCCTCCGCCCGCGGCGACGGTGTGGATGCTCATCATGGGCGCGCGCATCCGTACACCGGCCACCTGGGTGCCGAGCTCCCGCTCGAACTCGCCCGCGTAGTGCGACACATCGGTGGACGTGCCGCCCATGTCGAAGCCGATGACCCGGTCGTGTCCGGCCTGTTCGGAGGTGCGGGCCATGCCGACGACGCCTCCGGCGGGTCCGGAGAGCACCGCGTCCTTGCCGCGGAAGTGTGCGGCCTCGCGCAGTCCGCCGTTGGACTGCATGAACATCAGGCGGATGCCGCGGAGTTCACCCGCGACCTCGTCGACGTACCGGCGCAGGATCGGTGAGAGGTAGGCGTCAACGACGGTGGTGTCGCCCCGTGGCACGAGCTTGATCAGCGGGCTGACCTCGTGGGAGCAGCTGACCTGCGTGAATCCCAGGCCGCGGGCCGCCTCCGCCACGGCGGATTCGTGTCCGGGGTGCCGGTAGCCGTGCATGAGCACGACCGCCGCGCTGTTGATTCCGTCGTCCTTCGCGGCTCTCAGCCGCTCGGTCACCGCGGCGAGATCGAGGGTTCTCACGATCGTGCCCCGCGCGTCGACCCGCTCCGGAACCTCGATCACTCGCTCGTACACGGCCTCGGGGAGCAGGATGTGGCGGTCGAAGAGGCGCGGGCGGTTCTGGTACGCGATCCTCAGCGCGTCCCGGAAGCCTTCCGTGATGACGAGCACGGTCGGCTCACCGGTCCGCTCCAGGAGTGCGTTGGTCGCGACGGTCGTGCCCATCCTCACCACGGAGACCCGGTCGGCGGGGACGGGGTCTCCGGGCCGGAGGCCGAGCATGCGCCCGATCCCGGCGACGGCGGCGTCGCGGTAGCGGTCCGGGTCGTGGGAGAGGAGCTTATGGCTGATCAGATGGCCCTCGGGGTCCCGGCCCACCACGTCGGTGAAGGTGCCGCCACGGTCGATCCAGAACTCCCAGCGTCCAGTCATCCCTCCATTCTGGCCCGGGGTACGGACGCGGGAAAGGGCGGCGTGGCCGGGGCGTGCGGGGGTGGGGTGCCGCGGTCGTACGTGGGCGGTTCCAGCACGGCCAGCGCGCGGACCAGTTCGCGCTCGGCCTTCCGGTCGAGGGTGCCGCTCGTGCCGCGCGCCGCGTGACGGATCTCCGTCGCCGCCAGGTGGAGCAGTTGGGGCAGCAGGTCGGTGGAGCGGCGGGCCACCCAGCCGGTGCCCTCGGTGGCCAGCCACAACGCGGCGGCGGCGCGGGTGGGCGGCGGCTGCCGGGGTTCGATGCCGGGCGGGGCGCCGAGGGCGAGCCCGCGTTCGTCGAGGAGCCGGTGGAATCCGGCGGCGACCCTGCGGTGTCCGCGCTCGCCGGGATGGAGGCGGTCCGCGCTCCACAGCGAACGGTTCTCTACCCAGCTCCGGTCCGCGGCGTGCAGATGGACGGCGTCGTAGCGCGCGGAGAGCGCGTGCACGACGGCGTTCACCGCACGCTGCCGCCGGGCCAGGGGGCGGGCCAGCGGGGTAGGCAGCCCGAGTACGGACCCGGGATCGGGCAGACATGCCGTCAGGAGTACGGCTCCGCCCGCGGCGAGGAGCCCGCAGACCTCGTCGAGCCGCCGCGCCAGGCTCGTGAGGTCGAAGGAGCGGCGCAGGGTGTCGTTGACGCCGACGACGACGGATGCGACGTCGGGGCGGAAGGCCGCCGCCGCTGCGGCCTGGCTGTCGCGGACATCACCGGAGAGGGCGCCGCTGACGGCGAGGTTACGGAACTCCACGCCCCGTACCCCGTCGTCCAGCCCTTCGGCGAGCAGCGCCGCCCAGCCCCGCCGCCCGCCCGGCACGGGATCCCCGACCCCCTCGGTGAACGAGTCCCCGAGCGCCACGAACCGTATGGCGGGACCCGTGCCCCGTACCCCCGCCTGACCGCCACCGGCCACCGCCGCACCGCGCAGCAGGCACACGCCGGTCCCTGCCGCCCCCTGGCGGCCCGCTGCCTCGCCGCTCCCGACCGCTTCGGTTCCGGTCGGCCCTCTCATATCCGCGCCCCGGCGGCCCGGTGACGCTCCGGCACCTCGTGGGCCGCCAGGAAGGCGGCCACCGAGCGGTCCCAGCCGAAGAGTTCGGCCCGGGAGCGGGCCGCCTCGCGGCGCTCCCTCTCCGGGACGGCCAGCAGGTCGCGTACCGCCGCGGCGAACGCCTCGCCCGTGTCCGCCGCCGCCGGTCCGGCGGCGCCGACCACCTCCGGCAGGGCGGAGGCGGCGCTCACCACCACCGGGGTGCCGCAGGCGAGTGCCTCCAGTGCCGACAGGCCGAACGTCTCGGCGGGGCCCGGTGCCAGACAGATGTCGGCCGCGGCCTGAAGGTCCGCCACCCGCTCCCGGTCGGCCACGTGGCCCAGGAACTCGACCGGCAGGCCCGCGGTCCGGGCGCGGAGGGCCAGCCCCGCCCGTAGCGGCCCGTCTCCGGCGACGAGCAGCGCCGCCCGCATCCCGAGGCCCCGGAGCGCTGCCAGCGCGTCCAGGGCCCGGCCCGGCCGTTTCTCCACCGAGAGCCGGGAGCAGAGGAGCAGCAGGACGTCCTCGCCGCGCAGATGCCTGGCGCGCAGCGCGGTGCTGCGCCGCTCCGGGCGGCAGCGCCGCAGGTCCACGCCGAGCGGGGCGCGCACCACATTGCGTGCGCCGATCCGGATGAACTCGCGCTCCGCCCACTGCGTGGTGCAGACGATCCGCGTGTAGGCGCGGGCGCTGCACACGTTGAGGCGGTCGGCCGTCCGCGCCGCCGTCGCGGCGGGGACGCCCCAGGTGCGCAGGATCCCGTCCGCCGTCTCGTGGGAGACCATCACGGCGGGGGTCCTGGCTCGCCGCGCCCACTCGCCCGTCCACCGCAGTGTCGTGCGGTCGGACACCTCCAGCCGGTCGGGGCGCAGGGTTTCCAGCAGGCCGGTGAGGCGTCGGCGGCCCGCCAGCACGCGGTAGCCGCCGGTGCCGGGAAGGACCGGTCCCGGCAGCGTGATCACCCGGCCCTGCGGGGTCCGTTCGTCGCGGGCGGTGGCTCCCGGCACGATCAGTACGGGTTCGTGTCCGGCGGCGATGTAGCCCCGGCCCAGTTCCTCCAGGGCCGTGCGCAGACCACCGGACGCGGGCGTGACGAAGTTGGCCAGCCGTACGATCCTCAGCCCCCCGGGGGCGTTCACGCGGCCACCGCCGTGCGGTCGCGCAGCACCTCGTCGTAGTGGTTCAGGAGCTGGTCGCCGACGGCCGCCCAGGTGCGGCCCTCGACCGTGGCCCGCGCCGCCCGCCCGAAGGTCTCCGCGCGTGCGGGGTCGGCGACGAGAGAGGCGACCGCGGTGCGGACCGCATCGGCGTCGTGCGGGGTGACCAGCAGGCCGGTGCGACCGTGGTCGACGAGGTCGAGGGGCCCTCCCGCCGCCGGAGCCACCACGGGCACACCGGAGGCCATGGCCTCCTGCACGGTCTGGCAGAAGGTCTCGTACGGGCCGGTGTGCGCGAAGACGTCCAGGGAGGCGAAGATCCGGGCCAGGTCGTCACCCGTCCGGCGGCCGAGGAAGGCGGCGCCGGGCAGGGCCGAGCGCAGCGATGCCTCGCTCGGCCCGTCGCCGACGACCACGACCCGGACGCCGGGAAGTGCGCAGGCCCCTGCGAGGAGTTCGACATACTTCTCCGGGGCGAGCCGTCCGACGTACCCGACGAGCTTCTCCCCCGCCGGGGCGAGGCTGCGGCGCAGTTCCTCGTCCCGCAGGTCCGGCCGGAACCGTACGGTGTCGACTCCTCGCGGCCACAGGTGCACGCGGGGTACGCCGTGTCCGGTGAGGTCGCGCAGGGCGGCGGTGGAGGGGGCGAGGGTGCGGTCGGCGGCGCTGTGGACGGCGCGCATCCGGCGCCAGGCGGTGTTCTCGCCGGTGCCCAGATACGTACGGGCATAGCCGGCCAGGTCGGTCTGGTAGACGGCCACGGTCGGCAGTCCGAGCCGGGTGGCGACCGCCATGCCCCGCACCCCGAGCACGAAGGGCCCGGCGAGGTGGACGAGTTCGGCACGGTGTGCGGTGAGGGCGGCGGCGAGGCGGCGGCTGGGCAGGGCGACCCGGACCTGTGGGTAGCCGGGCAGCGGCAGGGAAGGGACGCGAACCACGGGGCACGGATCGCGGTCCTCGTGGCTGCCGGGCCCTGCCGGGTTGTTGGCGGATCCCGTCGCCCCGGGCGTGGCCGGGGCTATGACGAGCGGTTGGTGACCGCGTGCGGCGAGATGCCGTGCGGTCTGGAGGGTGCAGTGGGCCACGCCGTTGACATCGGGCGGGAAGGATTCGGTGACGATGACGACACGCATACCCGTGTTGTCGCCGCGCCGGACGTTCCTGGGCCGACTTGGATCTTTCCGCCCGGGGAACGTCCCATGAGCGTTTGAGCCACGCGCCCCTGAGCGTTCGCGCCGAGCGCCCCCGGGCGTCTGCGCCGAGCGCCCGCCGGCGCGCCCGCCGTCCTCGTCCGTGCTCCGTCAGACGGCGGGTGCGTCGGGCCCGATCCTGCTGCGTACCGCCGTCTGCACCTCGGCCTCCTCGGCGGGGTCCGCGGCCAGCCGCCGCAGGCGTTCGGCGACCCTGATGTCACCGGTCTCCGCGTGCAGTGCGGCGACTTCCCGGGTGGTTTCCTCGCAGTCCCACAGGCATTCGACGGCGAATCCGGTGGCGAACGAGGGGTCGGTGGCGGCCAGTGCGCGGGCTGCTCGTCCGCGCAGGTGCGAGGAGGACGTCTCGCGGTAGACGTGGCGCAGTACGGGAGCGGCGCAGGCGATTCCGAGCCTGCCGGTGCCGTCGACGAGGGTCCACAGCCGCTGGGTGTCGGGCCCCTCGCCGCGTACGGCCTCGCGCAGGGCGCCGAGGACGAGCGGGGCGTCCTGTGCCCCGCCGCGGCAGGCGAGCACACCGGCGGCCGATGCTCCGAGCGCGTCGGGCCGGTGGGCCCATCGGCGGGCACGGTCCACCGCTGCGTCTCCGCACATCCGCTCGAAGGCGCCGACAGCGGCTTCGGAGACGGTCCGCGAGGGATCGGCTGCGGCGGCTTCGATCAGGTCGAGAACCGCGGGGTCCCCGGCCTCGACGAGGTAGTGGAGCGAGGCGCAGCGGGCGCCTTCGGGGCCGCTGCGGGCGGCCTCGACGATCAGTGGCCGGTCGTCGGGACCGGCGACGGCCGAGAGGCAGCGGGCCGCCGGTACGTGGAGGACGCTGCCGCGCTCCAGTCCCTGCTGGGCCCAGTCGAACACGGCCTGGACGCTCCAGCCGGGGCGGGGGCCGCCGGGTCGCATCTGGCGCTGCCAGCGGTCGAAGGAGCCCTGTTCGGTGGCTGCCCTGACCCGGGCGCCGACCTCGTCCCGCGGGTCGTCGGCCCAGAGCCGCCAGGGGCGGGGCTCGAAGGCGTCGCGGACGACCGCGGCCAGTTCGGCGGTTCCCTCGGGGGTGGTGGGGAAGCGGCCGAGTACGGGCACGGCGAGCGAGCGCAGCCCGGCGTCGTCGTCGCGCAGGGCGAGCTCGTCGAGCGCCCAGGCCCAGTTCGAGCCGGTCGCCGCGTAGCGCCGCAGCAGCGCGAGGGCGTCATCGCGTCCGTACGAGGCGAGGTGGCCGAGGACCGCGAGGGCCAGGCCCGTACGTGAGTCGTCGGTGTCGAGGTGGTCCTCGGGGTCGGTCAGGTGCCGTTCGATCTCTTCGATGCCGCCGTCGAGATCGAGGTAGAGGCGCGCGTAGTAGAGGGAGCGGTTCTCCACCTGCCAGTCGTGACGCGGATCGCTCAGGACACAGTGGTTGAGAGCCGCCAGGGCCTCGGGGCGCGGTGCGGCGAGCGCGTGGAGCGTGCCGTCGCCGCGGCCCCTCTGCAGCAGGCCGAGCAGCGTGCCGCTCGGCGCTATGAACGGATCAAACATGGGAAAAGCCTCACATCAAGCTGTCGACGCAACCGGGACTGTGCAGTTCCAAGTGCCGGGAGGGCACTAAGCCGCGCAGCAACATGATCGGCCGACCGCCGTCTTCTGCCTGGTGTAGACCATCTTCCTCTGCCTCTCGTCGGTGGTCCTGAGCGGACCCGCGACGTCATGATGACCCAGCCATTTCGCCACCGCGACCACATTTACGACGGACCGGTCGGCGCGTGCGCCGCAGAGCGCCCCGGCAGGCACTTCCGCGATCACGTCAGCGGGCCCCGAAGAGTTCCAGCAGGTCGGCCTTGCCGAACATGCGCGCGGTGTCGAGCGCGGACGGCGTGCCGGAGGCCGGATCGGCCCCTGCGGCGAGCAGTGCCTCGATCACGGCCTTCTCGCCCTTGAAGACGGCGCCGGCGAGCGGGGTCTGCCCCCGGTCGTTGGGCCGGTCCGGGTCTGCGCCACGGCCGACGAGGGCGGTGACCGCCTCGGCGTGACCGTGATAGGCGGCGAGCATCAGCAGCGAATCACCCCGGTCGTTGGTGAGATTCGCGGGCACGCCCGCGTCGACGTACGCGGCGAGCGCGTCGGTCTCACCGCGGCGAGCCAGGTCGAAGACCTTGGTAGCCAGTTCGACCACCTCGGGATCGGGGGTTTCGCTCATCGGACGTACCGCCTTCCATAACCGTTGTCTCTGCCGCTGACCTGCTGGGGAGTACGGCGTGGGGCCGTACGAGTGAATCGTCAGGGTACTGGTCCCGCGCCGACATGACCCGGCCGGTATGAGGCAAAAGATCACCACGTGAGACCCGTTTCGGTCACGCAGCGTCGAAGTGTTCGGCCCCGACGGCCATTCCCTGTCGGCCAGTCAAGTGAAAATGTCAGCTTTTCACTCAATTGCACCTTTTATCGTATAGATACTTCCCGTAATCCTGGAAGGACTCATGGTGACTGTCCCCTCAACCAGGAGAACGACTCATGATCCTTTCCATCTCGGGCGTCGTACTGCTCGGCATCATCGTCTTTCTGTTCTTCAAGAAGGACGGCCTCAAGGCATCGCACGCCCTGATCTGCGCCCTGTTCGGCTTCTATCTGGCCGGCACCGCCATCGCACCGAGCATCACGGCGGGCGGGGCGAGCCTCGCCGGTCTGCTCGGCGGGATCAAGTTCTGACGCTCAGCGACCGTTCCCACCCCTTCAGGAGACCGACGTGGCCCGGCGACCACTCCCCCGCATTCTGAGCAGCGGCAGCGCATCGATCACTCGCAGTCGAGAGTTCGCGCGCACGGCCGCCGACAGTGCCACCGACGTCCTCCATCCGCTGATCACGATCGTTCGTGGTCTGCGGCTGCTGGCCGCAGCAGGACGGCAGAAGTGGGCCGCGACGGCCAAGGACCGGCGTGGTCCCACGCTGTTCCTCGCCGCGGCCTGCGTACTCGTGGTGGCGCTCATCCCGTACGGGCCGTTGCTGGCCGTGATCACGGTGATGAGCGCTGCCGCATGGAAGGGGCGGGACCGTACGCCCGCGAAGACCGGCCCCGACGAGGCGGAGACCGGGCGCCTCCAGGCTCTCTACGAGGCGCTCGTCCCGTACTTCTCGACGGCCGACGACCCCAGTCCGCTGTTCTCCCACGGCGGCGACTGGGAGAAGGGTTTCGGCAGCCACACCTTCGACGCCGACGGGCGTCTCACCAGCCTCCAGGTGAACTACCCCGCGTACTTCACCGACAGCGAGCCGGCCTCCCGCGCCCGGATCGAGCAGCTGCTCCAGGCCAAGTCCGGCCGGGGCCGCGAATACCACTTCGCCTGGGACGAGGAGAGCAACAACCTCGTCATGACCGTGCTCGACGCGCTGCCCGTCTCGATCGCGGCCCAGCGCTTCGTGACCGCTCCCGGCGAGACCGTGCTGGGCTTCACCGACGCCGACGCCGTGCAGCGCACCGTGCCCGTGCGGGACGGCGACGCCACGCGTGACGCGCCGCCGGTCGTCTGGCGCACCGGGGCCCGCTCGACGGAGCCCCATCTGCTCGTACTCGGGCAGCCCGGCAGCGGCACCACCACCCTGATGCGTTCCATCGCGCTCCAGGCGCTCCAGCACGGCGACATCATCGTCGTCGAAGGCAGCGGGACCGGCGAGTACGGCTGCCTGACCGGGCGTACGGGAGTGCTGGCCGTGGAGTGCGGACTCGCCGGGGCGCTGGCGACGCTCGAATGGGCGGCCCACGAGACGGAGCGGCGGCTGATCTCCGCCAACCGGGCCCGCCAGGCCGGGCACCCCGCCCCCGAGGACACCAAGCGTCCGCTCTGGATCCTGCTGGACCGGCCGAGCATCCTCGGTCATCTGGCCGCCGCCGACGGCAGACCGGACCCGCAGGAGCTGCTTCAGGTACCCCTCCGGCACGGCAGGGCGGCCGGGGTCACGGTGGTCATGGCGGACCAGTTCGACAGCACCGACACCCTGACCGAGACCGTGCGGACCCACACCCGCGCCAGGGCCGTCCTCGGCCCGGCGTCGCGCGAGCAGATCGAGGCCGTGCTCGGCGCCGAGCCGCACACCACGCCGACCCCGGACGTCCCGCCGGGCCGGGGTTATGTGCGCCTCGGCACGGGTCCCGTCCTGCGCCTCCAGGTACCGGCCACCCCGGACCCGTACGACGACGCCACCAGCGAGGCCCACCGGCAGGCAGTGGTCGACCTGCTGCCCGACCGGCCGTCCGACTCGCCCGCCGAGCCGGTGACCGCACCCGTCCCCGTGGCCGTCGAGGCGGCCGTCGCGGAGCCGGCGCCCAGGGACCCGTTGATCGGCACTCCGGCCATCGCCGAGGGGTGAGGGCCACCGGACGCGATGAGATACGGCGGTGGGCGGTGGCGGACACGTAAGTCCGC